>NZ_JBEXSH010001422.1:0-1356 GCF_040613555.1 Streptomyces sp. NPDC006265 | reverse complement strand
GGCGCGCAGACGGCGCTGGCTGTCGCAGTCGGGCCAGCCGCTGTCGTGCGGGAAGCGGCCTCCGGTGGCGCGCAGGTCGGTGAGGACCTGCAGTAGGTCGCGCTCGCCGTCCAGGACGGTGTCGACGTAGCCGTTTCCGCAGGTGCAGGGCGCGATGAGGGTGAGGACGTCCTGCTCCTGGTCGACGTCGACGGTGTGGTGCAGCCACAGGCCGCCGTCCAGGTAGGCGACGGCGCACGGCTCCAGCACGGCCCCCGGCACGGCAGGCCGGCCGGACCAGTCGTCGTCGTCCAGGGCCTTGCCGAGGGTGTCGGGGTAGGCGTTCCAGACGTGGTCCAGGGCCGCCGTCTCCGCGTTGTCGCGCTGTTCGTCCTCGCCCTGCAGGCCGATCTCCAGGGCGATGTCGAAGAGGAGGGCGAGCGGTGAGTCCGCGCCGACGGCGGCGGTGGGCGGGGTGAGGGTCTCGGTCATGTGCGGCTCCTTCGGGGTTGCGGAGCGACCGGGCTGTCCGGTCCTCCGCACCGCCCCGGCCAGTGCTTGTCGGCTGGTCGGGGCGGCACGGGGATCCGTCAGAACGGGGGTTCGTCGCAGGGGACGGTGGGGCGCGGCAGGAGCCGGAGCGTCAGCTCGCGCCGCTCTGCCCAGCAGCCGCACGGCTCCATCTCCGGATTCGCGCCGCCAACCCACCGGCCGCCCGCGCCCCGGCAGTCGGGGCAGGAGCGGCGGGCGACGGGGGCGAGGTGGATGCGGTGCCGGTCGGCGTACAGCTCCCAGTGGCCGGCCTTGAGAAGAACGGCGGCCGTAGCGACCGTGACGGGCACGGCGGCCGCGACCAGCGCGGCGGTTCGGACGCGCACCGTGTCAGGGCCGGTCGAAGGGCTGGACGGTGAAGCAGGTGCCCTGCCCGGAGCTGGCGGGCGTCGCGGTGAGGAAGCCTGGGTCGGTGTGCGCGATGTCGCTCAACACCGTCTTGATCCACTCGGTGGGGCGTTGGATGTCGATGCGGAGCACGGTGAAGTCGGACAGGCGCACCTGGTAGGGAGCCGCGCCGTAGCGGCGGGCCCACAGCCGGGTGCGGATCAGCTTCGCGGCCTCGGCGTCGGTGGGCTGGGCGGGGATGCCGCGCGGCACCGCCCGGCAGGCCGTGGCGTGCGCGTTGGCGGCCTGGGCGGCGTCCGGCTCCGTCATCACGTTGCCGGAGGCGTTGCGGTCCGCGCGGTAGGTGCAGCCCAGGCAGGCCGCGGCGTAGCGCGCGGTGCCCCGGTCGGTGTCGGCGGTGTAGACGAGGACGGTCGCGCCCTCCAGCGCCCGGTAGCGCTGGGAGACGAGCGTGCCCTGCGGCGTCCAGGTCTCGGG
>NZ_JBEXSH010001421.1:0-1358 GCF_040613555.1 Streptomyces sp. NPDC006265 | reverse complement strand
GCCGTCTCGGCCAGGCAGACGACGTGTATCCCGGCCCGGGGGCCCTGCAGCGCCAGCCGTGCCACGGTTTCGCGCAGGTCGGCGCCGCCGGGATCGCCGTCGACGACCACGACGGTGTACGGGCCGGGGAAACCGGCTGTCGCGTCGGTGCCGGTGTCGTCGTCCCGGGCCCAGGAGGGTCGGCGGGGGGACGGGACGGAGTGGGACGGGGCGGTGCCGGTGGGCTGTGGGCTGCCACTCACCGAGGTACTCGTCGGCATACCGACACCCCCTGTTGGGCCGGAGCCCTGGCCTGCATCCGCCAGCTGGTCCTCCAGGCGGCGGGTGAGTTCGTCGGTGCGGGCCGCCGCCTGTTCGCGGTCGTGGGCCAGGAGCAGCCGGCAGTCCTGCCCGTGCCCCGGACGCACGTGTGGCAGCCAGCCCAGCCAGGACCACTCGGCGGTGCGCTCCTCCAAGGAGCGTGAGCGGTCCGCGGCGATCAGGACGATCTCCAGCGAGTCGGGGGAGTGCAGCGCGGTGAGCTGGGCCAGCACGGCACGGGCCAGCCCGGCCAGCCGCGCCCGCGGGCCGGCCAGCCCCAGGGCGCCGACCTCACGCAGTCCGGCGGTCACGGGTACGGCGGGCAGCAGGCCCGCGCCGTCCGGTGCCGCCCGGTCGGCCGTGCCGAGGCGCACGGCCAGCGCCTCCGGGTCACCGGGGCCGCGCTCCCACAGCCGCGGACCGGGCCCGAGGGCCGTGAGCAGCAGCGTGGCCGGGTCCGGCCAGGTCTCCGGGGCGGCCGGTGCGACGACCGGGTGGTGCTCCGCCGCCACCATGGCGGCCGGCTCGTCCTCGTACGCCTCGCGCGGTTCTGCCGTCTGTTCGCCACGCCCTCCGGCCAGCCGCCGGGCCCACGCGCCGAGCCCGCCGCGCCTGCGGGTTCCCGGGGGTACGTCGGTGCCGCGGAGGGGGGTGCCTTTGCGTCCACGGCCGGAGCGCTGGTCCGCCAGGGCCGGGTCGTCGGTACCGGTGGGAGTGATGGGCCCGTCCGGACCTCCGGGGCGCGGACCGGTTCCGTCCGCGACGTCGAGCTCCCCGATCCCGGAACGACCCGCGTGTGTGTCCCCGGCACCGCTCACCGGCCGGGCCCGGGCATCGGGAGGAGTCGTGGGCGACGGACTCCGGGCGCCCTCGTGCCGCCGGGTGGGCGCCCTGTGCGTCTCGGCGGATATCCCTGCGGCCCCGGTGGGCCCCGGCCACGATCCGCCGCCGTCCGCCTGAGAACGCGCCACGCCCCCGGTGCCCGGGGCGGGCGCCCGACTCGGGCTGTCCCCTGCGCCCCGGGCGCCCTGCGCAGGTACCTGGCTCCGCCTGTCTCC
>NZ_JBEXSH010001420.1:0-1359 GCF_040613555.1 Streptomyces sp. NPDC006265 | reverse complement strand
AAGACCGGCTTGTGGCACACACTGGCCTGCTGCGACTGCCTGTCTCCATCGGCGACACCAAGACAGAGGTGGTGGGCCGCGGCCTCGGCCGCCCGGCCGGGCTCGGCGCGGCGCTGCTCGCCCTGTTCTCCTACAACGCCCTGCAGATCGGCGTGTTCGGCGCCTTCGGCTTCTTCTCCGGCGCCACTGTGAACGACCTCCTCGGCATCGACCTGCCCTGGCCGGTGTACGCCTTCGCGGGCATCGCCCTCGTGTGGTTCCTCGGCTTCCGCTCGATCAACTTCGGCGCCAAGGTGCTGGCGGCCCTCCTCATCGCCGAAACCGCGATCCTGCTGCTGCTCGCCGGCGCCGTCCTGATCAAGGGCGGGGCGAACGGGCTGGCTCTGGACTCCTTCACGCCCTCCAACGTCTTCACCGCGCAGATGAGCGGTCCTCTGGGGCTCGCCGTCGCCGCCTTCATCGGCTTCGAGGCGACCGCCATCTACCGCGAGGAAGCCCGCGACCCCGACCGCACCGTGCCCCGCGCCACCTACCTGGCTGTCGGCTTCCTGGGCCTGTTCTACACCTTCATCGTCTGGGTCATCGTCCAGGCATTCGGCAGCGACCGCGTGGTCCAGGCGGCCGCGCAAAACCCGGCCGAAATGTTCTTCACCGCCATGGACCGCTACGTCGGAGGCTGGGCCACCGACCTCCAGCGCGTCCTGATCGTCACCAGCCTGCTGGCCGCGCTGCTCGCCTTCCACAACGCCATCACCCGCTACGCCTACGCCCTGTCCACCGAACAGGTCGCCCCCTCGGCCCTGGGCCGGGTCCATCCGCGCAACGGCTCGCCGTGGATCGCCGGCATCGCCCAGAGCGCCCTGGCCGCCCTCGTCGTCGCTGTCTTCGCCATGATCGGCGTCGACCCTTACAGCGAGTTCTTCCTCTGGGTGAACACCCCGGGGGTGGTCGGCATCCTGGTCCTGCAGGCCATCGCGGCCTTCGCTGTGGTGGCCTTCTTCCGCCGAAACCCGGCCACGCGAGGCGAAGGACGCATGCGCACCGTGGTCGCACCGGCGGCAGCGGGCATCCTCCTCACCGCGACCACGGGGCTGGTCTGCAGGCGCCTCGACCTGTTCACCGGCGCCGGTCCAGCCGTCAACTGGGCGCTCGTCGCGCTCACCCCCGCACTGTTCCTGACCGGTGTGTTCGTCGCCCTCCGCATCCGCCACACCAAACCCGGCGTCTACGCCAAACTCGCTACGACCGACATCAACTGATCGACATCCACGACTGTGGCACACGGAGGCGGGGCGGGGGCGGGGGCGGTGGCCAGTTGCCGTTGGCCGGGGGGCGGAAGACCGCGCCGGCCGGGCTGCC
>NZ_JBEXSH010001419.1:0-1364 GCF_040613555.1 Streptomyces sp. NPDC006265 | reverse complement strand
GCGAGTGGGGGTGCCCCCTGCTCGAGCGGAGTCGAGAGCGTGGGGGAGCGTGCCGGGCGTCGTGACGGGGCGAACGTTGCCTGTCGCGGCACTAGCGGGACTGCGGCCCTCGCCGCTGGGGGAGTGTCACCACGGACGCGTCCCCGGGGCCGGCCGGGGGCAGCCCCGCGATCTGGGCCAGCAGATCGCACCAGGCCGCCAGATGCGCGGCCGTGTCCGGGGCTCCGCCCAGGCCCTCGGGCGGTGTCCACGACGCACGGATCTCGATCTGCGAGGCGGCCGGGCGCGCGGACAGCCCGCCGAAGTAGTGGGAACTCGCGCGCGTGACGGTGCCGCTCGGCTCTCCGTATGTCAGCCCGCGCGTCTGGAGCGCGCCGGTGAGCCAGGACCAGCACACCTCCGGCAGCAGCGGGTCCGCCGCCATCTCCGGCTCCAGCTCCGCGCGCACCAGCGTCACCAGCCGGAAGGTACCCCGCCATGCGTCGTGCCCGGCCGGGTCGTGCAGCAGCACCAGCCGGCCGTCGGCCAGGTCCTGGTCCCCGTCGACGACCGCGGCCTCCAGCGCATAGCTGTGCGGAGCGAGCCGCCTCGGCGGGGGCGTCGGCTCGACCTCGATCTGGGGCCGCAGCCGCGCCGCCTTGAGCGCGTCGACAGCGGCCCGGAAGGCCGGCGGGGCGGAGTCCGCCTCCCGCCGGTCGTTCTCGGTGTCCTTCGCTTCGTCCATTCCGCCAGCGCCGTCCGACAGTCGTCCCTGAGCCGCAGCCATGCGGGAAGATTACGGGGACCCGGGCCCGGGTGTCGGGCTAGACACCCCGCGCCTCTCCAGGGGCTGAATAGTGCCGTCCGGCGGCGTGCGAAACTTGGCCCCGTGAGTGCCAACGACGCCCCTCGGGCCCAGCAGCCGTCCGCCCCGTACGAATCCGCCTTCCTCAAGGCGTGCCGGCGCGAGCCCGTGCCGCACACGCCGGTGTGGTTCATGCGGCAGGCCGGGCGCTCACTGCCGGAGTACCGCAAGGTGCGCGAGGGCATCCCGATGCTCGAGTCCTGCATGCGGCCCGAACTGGTCACCGAGATCACCCTCCAGCCGGTGCGCCGGCACGGCGTGGACGCGGCGATCTACTTCAGCGACATCGTCGTCCCGCTCAAGGCCATCGGCATCGACCTCGACATCAAGCCCGGCGTCGGCCCGGTCGTCGAGCGCCCGATCCGCACCCGCGAGGACCTCGCGCAACTGCGCGACCTCACCCCCGAGGACGTCTCCTACGTCACCGAGGCCATCGGCCTGCTCACCCGCGAGCTCGGCGCCCGAGGCGAACGCCTCCACCGCCACGCGTCCCCAGGACTCGTACAGGCTCGGCATGAGC
>NZ_JBEXSH010001418.1:0-1365 GCF_040613555.1 Streptomyces sp. NPDC006265 | reverse complement strand
GAATGATGTGGAGCAGCACTATCAGTGTCACAGTTGCAAACGTGACGTTATTCGGATGCGGCAGGCCGGTCAGCCCGGAAGCGCCGGTGTCACGTCAGCCGCAGCAGTGGCTGATCCCTCAGTGGCGCACGCAGGAGATCCTGCGCGATCGCCTGCTCGAACTGGGCGGAACGCTGGAGTGCGGTGCCCGGCTCATGTCCCTGACGCAGACGGACACGCACGTGACAGCCGAGGTGGCGCAGTCCGACGGCGGTCGTCGTGTGATGACGGTGCCCTACCTGGTGGGCGCCGACGGCAGCCACAGCTCGGTGCGCGAGTCCCTCGGCATCGCCATGAAGGGCGAGGATCGCGGGCTGCGCTCGGCGGTGGTGGCGGACGTACGGGTTCGGGGCCTGGACCGGGATCACTGGCACATCTGGCCCGACGACCCGCCGGGGGAACTGCTGCTGTGCCCGCTGCCGGGAACCGCTGACTTCCAGTTGAACGCCAAGATCACGGGCGATGAGTTCACCGCAACGGCCGAGACCGTGCGCCGTCTGGTCGCCGAGCGGACCCACCTGCCCCCGGACGCCGTCACGGAGGTGGTGTGGAGCTCGTTCTACCGGCCGCGCACCGCGATGGCCGAGCGCTTCCGCCAGGGACGCGTCCTCCTCGCCGGGGACGCCGCCCATCTGCACCCGCCCGGCGGCGGCCAGGGGCTGAACATCGGCGTGCAGGATGCCTACAACCTCGGCTGGAAGCTCGGACAGGTCATCGGCCGCCGCGCCCCGGACACGCTGCTGGACAGCTATGAAGCCGAGCGCCGGCCCGCGGCGGCCGGCGTCCTGGACCTCAGCACCCGCCTGTACCGTGCCGGCCGCAAACCCGAGGACGGCGGACAGTCACGCTACCGGGGGCGGGTCTGCCACCTGCTGTCGGTGCACTACCGCGACAGCGAGCTCTCGACCGACACCCGCGCACTCCGTTCCCCGACGGGTGTCCGGGCCGGTGACCGCGCGCCAGACCTGCCGTGCGTCACGGCCGAGGGCCCCTGCCGGAATCTCTTCGATCTGCTGAGAGGTCCGGACTTCACGCTGCTCGCGGTGAACTGTGCACCGCCCCACGCGACACCGGGCATCCGCATCCATCACGTGACGGGCGGTCCGCTCACCGAGGAACTGGGCACCGGGCTGTTCCTGATCCGCCCGGACCACCACATCGGACTGGCTGCCGACAGCCCGGAGCATGTGGACCGTTACCTGGCACGGGTCGGTCTGCGGAGCAGCGGGACCTAGTGCCGCGGCAGGCAACGTTCGCCCCGTCACGACGCCCGGCACGCTCCCCCACGCTCTCGACTCCGCTCGAGCAGGGGGTACCCCCACTCGC
>NZ_JBEXSH010001417.1:0-1372 GCF_040613555.1 Streptomyces sp. NPDC006265 | reverse complement strand
CCGACCGTGGCCAGCGGGTACAGGCCGGTGGCAGGCAGCGCGATGTGCCGCAGCGCTGCGGCGCCCAGGCGGCCGATCAGCACACCGAGCATGCCGCCGACCGCGAGTTGGTAGAGCAGGTTACCCAGGAGGGGAGCGGGCCCGGGCAGGTCGGTGGTGGCGGTGGAGAAAACCAGGACCAGGATGATGGTCGGGGCGTCGTTGAAGGCGAGGAGGGCGGGGCGGTACGCGACGAGTGGGGGTTGCGCGAACAGGTGCCGCAGAACGCTGGGAGCGCTCCCAGGCTCGGCGAGCGTAGGAAGTCCCTGAGGTGCCGTCAAGAATTCCGTCGGGATGTGCTGTTCGGACTTGTCGGAATCCACGGGCGCCGACCGGCGGCGACCAGGGGCGACTTGCACTCCGCGGGGTCGGCCCCTTACGGCGTGCGGAACCCGCGGAACGTCACGTGCTTCCGGGTCTCGAAGCCGAGCCGTTCGTACAGTGCGAGCGCGCCGGTGTTCGCCTCGGCCACATGCAGGAAGGGACGGTCGCCACGGGCGACGACCCGTACGATGAGCGCGCGCAGCAGGCGGACCGCATGGCCCTGCCCGCGCGCCTCGGGCGCGGTGCAGACGGCGCTGATCTCGGTCCATCCCGGAGGCCTCAGCCGCTCCCCCACCATAGCCACCAGTGCGTCGCCGTCGCGGATGCCCAGGTAGGTGCCGAGCTCATGCGTCCGGGGCCAGAAGGGTCCGGGGCGGGTCCGCTCGACGAGGTCGAGCATCTCGGGCACGCTCTCCGCGCCGAGTTCGACCACGCCGGAGCCGAAGTCGTCGCGAGACAGGTGCGGGCCGCTGTCACCGGTCCAGATCAGCTGGCGGCCCTCCATCACGAAGACCGGCTCCCAGTCGGACGGCGGCGTCGCCGGGCAGCTGAACATGTCGGCGAACTCGCCCGGCCCCAGCAGCTTCCCCAGGTCGGCCCATGCTTCCGCGTCCGGTTCGGCCGGTAGCGCGGAGAAGGTCGCGACTCCGGGTACGTAGCTGAGGGCGCCGCCCAGCCGCCGGGCGAGATGTGCGTGGTGCCCGCGGAGCGACTCGCCCACCGGGTCCTCGAGTGCGACGGCGTCGCTGAGCCCCGTCATCGTGCTGCGCCTTCCTGCCCTCTGCCGGTGCCGGCCGGCCAGGAGGCCGGCACGGCGTCTTCGGATGCCGACAGCCATGCTAGTGCCGCGGCAGGCAACGTTCGCCCCGTCGCGACGCCCGGCACGCTCCCCCACGCTCTCGACTCCGCTCGATCAGGGGGTACCCCCACTCGCCGCACCGGCCGAAACCCCGAGTACGTCCAGTACGAGGGCTTCCGGCCGGCACGCCGAGAGCACGCACCGGACGCC
>NZ_JBEXSH010001416.1:0-1378 GCF_040613555.1 Streptomyces sp. NPDC006265 | reverse complement strand
GGCTCCCTGATCACCCCCGGGCAGGACTGCACGGCCGCCACGCGCGCGTACGTGCAGCGGCCGCTCTACGACGCCTTCGTGGAGCGGACCGCGGCGCTCATGGAGACGGTCCGGCTCGGCGACCCCCTCGCCGCCGGCACCGACCTCGGCCCGCTGATCTCCCATGTGCAGCGGGACCGGGTCGCCGGATTCGTGGATCGGGCGCGGGCCTACGCGCGTGTGGTCACCGGCGGCGAGGCACCCGAGGGGGAGCTGGCCAAGGGCGCCTACTACCGGCCCACCCTGATCGCCGACGCGGCCCAGGACAGCGAGGTCGTCCAGTCGGAGATCTTCGGACCCGTCCTGGTCGTGCTGCCGTTCGACACCGACGACGAGGGCCTCGCGCTCGCCAACGACACCCCGTACGGCCTGGCCGCCTCCGCCTGGAGCCGGGACGTGTACCGGGCCAACCGGGCCACGCGCGAGATCAAGGCCGGCTGTGTCTGGATCAACGACCACATCCCGATCATCAGCGAGATGCCGCACGGCGGCCACAAGTCCTCCGGCTACGGCAAGGACATGTCCGCGTACTCGTTCGAGGAGTACACCCAGATCAAACACGTCATGTTCGACAACACCGCGGTGGCAGCGAAGGACTGGCACCGCACCGTGTTCGGGGACCGATAGCCGTTTGCAGGCCGCCTGACCAACGGCCGTCCACCCTCCGAAAGGGCACCACGCGCATGGAGCAGTACGCCTCCTCACGGACCGTGGGCACGCCGACGATCTCCACGCCGAAGTTCAGGTCCCGCACCATGCGGCGGATCAGCGCGAGCTGCTGGGCGTCCTTCTGGCCGTACAGGGCGACGTCGGGGCGGGTGAGGTGCAGCAGCTTGGCGACGACGGTGAGCATGCCGTCGAAGTGGCCGGGGCGGGAGGAGCCCTCCAGGCGCTCGCCCATGGGGCCCGCGGTGATGCGGACCTGGGGCTCGCCGCCCGGGTAGACCTCCTCCACGGCGGGGGCGAACACGACGTCAGCTCCCGACTGTCCGGCGAGGACGAGGTCGGCGTCCAGGGTGCGCGGGTAGCGGTCGAGGTCCTCGCCCTGGCCGAACTGGAGCGGGTTGACGAAGACCGTGACGACGACCTCGCCGTCCGGCCCGGCGATGCCGCGGGCGGTGCGGATCAGCGTGGCGTGGCCCTCGTGCAGCGCCCCCATGGTCATCACCACGGCGCGCCGGCCCGCATGCGCGCGTGCGTGCAGTTCGCCCGCGGTGCGCAGCAGGGTGGTGGTCATCGGGCGTCCCCTTCGGTGCCGTCGGTCCCGTGGGCGAGTAGCGAACACCCCGGCCACCGCGGGCGATCCGGGCGGCTCGACGACACCGGCGGCCAGGCAGAT
>NZ_JBEXSH010001415.1:0-1384 GCF_040613555.1 Streptomyces sp. NPDC006265 | reverse complement strand
GGCTCGCCCTTTCTCTACATGTCGGGCCCCCGGCCTGCCGTCTCGCGCCACCCGCGGCGCGCGCCGCGCGGGGCGGTGAAGGCGCCGGGCTGGGTGTTCAGGAGCCGCAGCAGCTCGGCTTCGTCGAACTGGTCGCGCAGCTTCTTCGGCAGTTCCCCGAGGATCTGCCGGGCGACCTGCTCGGGCGAGCGCAGGGTGAGGACGCCGGGGCCGGTGAAGAGCCCGCTCGGCGGGGTCCCCACGCTGCCGTCGGCCGTCGGGCCCCCGGGAACCGGGGCGTTCGGGTCGCCGTCCGGGTTGATGAGCACGGAGGGCAGCCGGCTGCCGTCCTGGAAGGTGACGGTGCGCGGGGCCGGGCCCGGGGGTGCGGCGTCGGCGCCGGTCAGCAGGCGGGGCGGACGGTACCGGTCGAGCTGGGTCTCCAGCGGTACCGCGTCGCCCTTGTCGGGGGCCTCGGTCTCGGGGCCGTAGACGTCTGTGATCCCGCCCATGCCGCGCAGCCACTCCCCGAAGGGGTCGGAGCCGTCCTGGTCCGGGGTGTCAGGGGCGGGGGTGTCCTGGGCAGCGGAGTCCCGACGGGGCCGGCTCTCGACGGACGGGTCGAGGGACGGGGAGTCGAGGGACGGGGTCTCGGCGGAGGGCTCCGGCTGCGGCCGGGCATGCGGTGCCGTGCCGGTCTCCGCGGACGGCGGAGCCGGATCCGGTACGGCGGTGATCGGAGCCGACGCGGGGACCAAGGCGTCGAAGTGGTCCCGGCCGTTGTAGGCCAGGTGCACAGTGCCGCCCTGGCCGCCCTGGCCACCTGGATGGAGAGGGACGACGAAGGTGCTCCCCTCCGCCTGCGAGTCGGGCTGGACGAGGCGCAGGTCGAGATCGAGGGTGTGCGCCAGCGCCTGCGGGAGCAGGTCGCCGAAGGGGGACGCCCACAGGCCGGGCTGCTCGGCCGCCGCCGTGACGAGGCCTCCGGTGCCGAGCCGCCGGGCGTCGGCCGGGGTGGGCGCCACGCGGCCGAGGTGCGGGTAGGCGCTGTCCCGGAGAATCTGCTGCCACCGGCCGGCGTCCCCGCCGATGACGACCGCCTCGGCGATCCGGTTCCAGTGCTCGGTGACCGACTGCTGCAGCTCCGGGTCGCTCTCCGCGGCGAGGGCACGCATCCGCAGGTCGTCCACCACGGCGAGCACCGGGTCCGGGGTCGCCTCGGCCGCCGCGGTGAGCAGTTCCGACCCGGCGAGCCGGTCACGCAGCAGGGTGCGCAGCCCGGCGACGTTGCGCGCGGCCCACGCCGGCGGTACGTCCAGGCCCCGCGACCGTCCGGTGGTGGAGAAGTGGCGGGAAGCGGCCCGTCGCCGCGGCGGTGCCGGCACGTGCACCGCTCCGCCTGCCG
>NZ_JBEXSH010001414.1:0-1384 GCF_040613555.1 Streptomyces sp. NPDC006265 | reverse complement strand
CCTCGACGGTGGTGTCGCTCCGGTCGGCGGCGATGAGGCGGATGCGTCCGGCGGGGATGTCCAGGACGGCCGAGACGGGGGCGGGGCTGTCGAACCTCTGCATCGTTACTCTCCTTGGCCGGGCTTCGCTCCGTCGTTTCCAACGATGGAAAAGCTACGTTGCATTCACATTGCTAGCAACTACTTCGTTGCATACGAAGTCCATAACCGCAGCTCAGAGCGGATAATTCATTGCAACGACCCTGCGGCCTAATGCAACAACGCTACCGAGTCCGTTGCAATGAAATGAAGATGAACGCTATGGTGCGGATATCACGCACCACGAAGGAGACCGCGATGCCGGGAGGCAGACTCACCCAGCAGGAGCGTCAACAGATCGCACTCGGACTGGCCGACGGCCTCGCCTACGCGGAGATCGCCCGGCGGCTCGAGCGCCCGACCTCGACGATCACCCGCGAGGTCATGCGCAACGGCGGCCCCACGGCCTACCGCGCCGACCTGGCCCATCGCGCCACGGAACGCCGCACCCGCCGCAAGCAGACCGCCCCCCGGGACCCGAAGGCGCTCCCGCAGCCCGACGGGCGGGACGCCGAGGCCGTACGCGAGTACGAGGAGACGTTCACCACCGTCATGATGGGGTCGGGCATGCCGAAGATGATGTCCCGTGTGATGGCCTGCCTCTGCATGACCGACTCGGGCAGCCTCACCGCGTCCGAACTCGCCCAGCGCCTCCAGGTCAGCCCGGCGTCGGTGTCCAAGGCGGTCGCGTTCCTCGACAGCCAGGGCTTCGTCCGCAGAGAGGCGGACGCGGGCCGCCGCGAGCGCTATGTCGTCGACGACGACGTCTGGTACCAGGCGACGCTGGCCAGTGCGCGGTCCATCGCCCAGGTCGTGGGGATCGCACGGCAGGGCGCCGGCGTCCTCGGCCACGACACCCCGGCCGCCGTCCGCCTCGAGAACGTCGCCCGCTTCCTCGACTTCGTCTCCGAGAGCACCGCCCGCGCCGCGGAACAGGCACGAGACATCCTCCACACCAAGCCCGAGACCGCTTCCGACTCCCCCGCAAACCCCCTGTAGCCCCACCGCCACCTCGGCAGATAGGTTCGTTGCATGCCCGACTACCTCGACGACCTGCGTCTCGCCCACGTCCTCGCCGACGCCGCCGACGCCGCGACGATGGACCGGTTCAAGGCCCTCGACCTCAAGGTCGAGACCAAACCGGACATGACCCCGGTGAGCGAGGCCGACAAGGCCGCGGAGGAACTCATCCGCGGCCACCTCGGGCGCGCCCGCCCCAGGGACGCGATCCTCGGCGAGGAGTACGGCGTCGAGGGGACCGGCCCCCGCCGCTGGGTGATCGACCCGATCGACGGCACCAAGAACT
>NZ_JBEXSH010001413.1:0-1385 GCF_040613555.1 Streptomyces sp. NPDC006265 | reverse complement strand
GGTGACGTGGCCGGGAAGAGTCGCCCGGCTGGACGGGTCGTCCGGCCCGTCCAGGACGGCAAGCAGGCCGGCCAGGGACTCTCGCTCGTGCGGGTGCCGAGTCAGGTAGCTGTCGAGGGCCGCGCGGATGTGGGAGCGGGTGATCGGCACGTCAACACCTCGGAAAAGCATGGAAGGACTGGTGGATGGGTCGAGGGTGGGCGGGTCAGCGGGGGCCGTGCGCCCGGGCGGAGCTGGTGAAGTGGTGTCGGGGCCCTTCACGCGCGGGTTCCGTGCTTCTCGCCGTCCGGCTCCGAGGTGACCTGGTAGGACAGCAACTGCTGGAACAGGCCGCCTTCTTGGGCGGCGAGGTCCTTGTAGGTGCCCTCCTGCACGACTCTGCCCTCGTCGAGGACAACGATCCGGTCGGCCACGGCGACGTTGGTGATGCGATGCGTGACCAGCAACACCACCCGGTCCTGGGCCAGGTCCCGCAGCCGCTGGAAGATTCTGTATTCGGCGCGAGGGTCGAGGTTGGCCGTCGGCTCGTCGAGGACCAGGAGCCCCGCCTCGCGGAAGAATGCCCGGGCGAGCGCGATGCGCTGCCACTGGCCGCCGCTCAGTTCCTCTCCGTTCAGCCACTCGCGGGCCAGGAGCGTGTCCAGGCCGGCGCCGAGCTTGTCGACGACCTCATCCGCGTCGGAGGCCTCGCAGGCTTCGAGGACCGCCGCGTCACCGCGGACCGTGGGCTGCCCCTGGGTGACATTCTCGCGGACCGTCAGCGGCCAGTGCGCGTAGTCCTGCGGCACCAGGGCCACCTGCTGCCACAGTGCCTGCGGGTCGGCGTCGTCGGTGGGGACGCCGTCCCACAGCACCTGTCCTCCAGTGGGCAGGTACAGGCCGCTGACCAGCTTCGACAGCGTTGATTTCCCCGATCCGTTGAAGCCGACCAGTGCGGTGACCTCGCCCCGGCGCAGCGTGAGCGAGACGTCGGACAACGCGTCCTGGTCCTTCCCGGCGTAGCGGTGCGAGACCGACTTGATCTTGATCTCGTCCGGTGGCGCTGGCCGGTGCTCGCCGCGGCGCATGGTGTAGCCGCCGGCCAAGTCGAGGAACCTTGTCCAGTCGTCCATGTAGAGGCCGGTACGCACGGCACGGGCCCCGACGGCGACCAGCCCGCGTACAGACTGGCCCACTGTCTGCAGAGCGAAGACGGCCGTGCCGGCGTGGCCGACGCTGATGCGGCCGGTGGCCAGCAGCCACACCACCGCCGCCCACACGACAGCCGATCCGAGGCCGCCGCACAGCGCGCCGAACAGCGACATGCGGGCGCCCTTGTCGGCCGCGGTCCGGTCTTCGCGGTTGATCCGGGCGACCGTCTGTCGGTACCGGCCGGACAGGAAATC
>NZ_JBEXSH010001412.1:0-1388 GCF_040613555.1 Streptomyces sp. NPDC006265 | reverse complement strand
ACCAGGAGCGCTACATGGTGCGCGCGCAGTACAAGAAGATCCGTATTGAGAAGGTGGACTACCGCGGCTGGAACACCGCCGACTGGGAGTTCACCCGCCTAGGCTGGGCTCTGCCTCGGGGAAGCAAAAGGCCGCACAAAGGGCCGCAAAGGTCACACCAGACGCTGGGGGAAGACATGTCCGACGGCCACGAGCACAACGGGCACGAGCACGTGCCCAGCAGGCAGCGCAGGCGCTTCCCCGGGATCTCCTCGCGCACCTACGAGCACCCGGCCGACCGCTCCGCCCTGGTGGCGCTGCGCAAGCTGAGCGGTTTCGACACGGTGTTCAAGGCGCTCAGCGGCCTGCTGCCCGAGCGCAGTCTGCGGCTGCTGTTCCTGTCCGACTCGGTGCGGGTCTCGGACCAGCAGTTCGCCCATCTGAACGTGATGCTGCGGGACGCCTGCTACATCCTGGACCTGGAGAAGGTCCCGCCGATGTACGTGAACCAGGACCCGCAGCCGAACGCGATGTGCATCGGTCTGGACGAGCCGATCATCGTCGTCACCACGGGCCTCGTCGAGCTCCTCGACGAGGAGGAGATGCGGGCGGTCGTCGGGCACGAGGTGGGGCACGCGCTGTCCGGTCACTCGGTCTACCGGACCATCCTGCTGTTCCTGACCAGCCTCGCCGTCCGGGTCGCCTGGATCCCCCTGGGCAACCTCGCGATCATGGCGATCGTGACCGGCCTGCGGGAGTGGTTTCGCAAGTCGGAGCTCTCCGCGGACCGGGCCGGGCTGCTGGTCGGGCAGGATCCGCAGGCCTCCATGCGGGGTCTGATGAAGATCGCGGGCGGCAACCACCTGCACGAGATGAACGTGGACGCCTTCCTCGCGCAGGCCGAGGAGTACGAGGCAGGCGGTGACCTGCGCGACTCGGTGCTGAAGATCCTAAACGTGCTGCCCCGCTCCCACCCCTTCACCACCGTGCGGGCGGCCGAGCTGAAGAAGTGGGCCGAGTCGCGGGACTACCAGCGGGTCATGGACGGCCACTACCCGCGGCGCGACGAGGACAAGGACACCTCGGTCCGGGACTCCTGGCGCGAGTCGGCCAACCACTACAGCACCCATGTGAAGAGCTCCAAGGACCCACTGATGAAGCTGGTCACCGACCTCGCGGGCGGCGCCGGCGACCTGGGCGACCGGGTCCGCCGCGGCTTCGGCGGCTTCACGAACGCCTCCCCCGAGCCGCCCCAGGGGCCGGAGACGGGCCCGTCGGACTCCTCGGGGGACGACCGGCCGCCGCGCGACGGGAGCTAGTCCCATCCTCCGCACATGACCGGTTCGGGTGATCTGATGATGTGACCGGTACCTGGACGGGTGTGACTCGTTGAGTGGACGTGCCGATAT
>NZ_JBEXSH010001411.1:0-1396 GCF_040613555.1 Streptomyces sp. NPDC006265 | reverse complement strand
AATTTATCCGCCCCCCCCCTAGATATACCCCCACCCCATACCACTCTTACCCTCCCCCCCGCCCTCCCTATCGGCCCCTTGCGAACACACGACGCCCGGGCGGCACGCAACCGAAGTCCCGTGCCGCCCGGCTGACACGACGTGACGTCAGGGCCCTCAGGCCACGATCAGATAGATCCCGTACCCGACGGCCGCCGCGCACGCCGCGAAACACGCGTACGCGCCGGTGACCGCGAGTCCCGCGGTCCCGCCCTCGGCCACCGCACGCTCGCGGCGCGACAGGCCTGTGATGCCGAGGGTGAACAGGCCGACGAGGGCCACGGTGATCACGAGGCTGACACCGAAGACGGAGCCGAGGGCAGCCCAGTCGATCTTCATATCGGAGACTCTTCCCTGTTGCCGGTGACGGGGTCAGACCGTGGTGGTCGTGGTCGGCGTGCGCTCGGCGGTGACCTGCGACGGGAACGCGGGGACCGGGTCCTCCGATGCCGTGGCCGAACCACCCGCCGGGGGCGGCGTCACCGCGGCCATCGCCGTGGTGACCACGCCGGCGGGCTCCGCGTCGTCGGTGTCGTTGACGTTGGTGTGGTCGACAAGCTCTCGCCGCGAGAGCTTCCAGATGGCCGCGCTGGAGGCGATGAGGAAGACGGCCACCACGGCGGTGCCCCAGCTGCCGAAGCCGGTGACGTACTCGGCGAGAGCGCCCACCAGGGCCGCCGCCGGGAGCGTCAGACCCCACGCGACGAACATCCGCGTCGCGGTGGACCAGCGGACCACGCCGCCCTTGCGGCCGAGCCCCGCGCCCATCACCGAACCGGACACGGAGTGCGTCGTGGAGAGGGAGAAACCGAGGTGCGAGGAGGCGAGGATGACCGTGGCCGCGGACGTCTGGGCGGCGAAGCCCTGCTGCGGCTGGAGGTCGGTCAGGCCCTTGCCCATGGTGCGGATGATGCGCCAGCCACCCAGGTACGTGCCGAGCGCGATGGCGAGACCCGCCGAGAGGATGACCCACATGGGCGGGTCGGAGTCGGGCGCGACGGTGCCGCCGGCGACCAGGGCGAGGGTGATGACACCCATCGTCTTCTGCGCGTCGTTGGTGCCGTGGGCCAGGGAGACCAGGCCCGCGGAGGCGATCTGGCCGGCCCGGTAGCCCTTCTTGGACGCCTTGCTGTCGGCCTTGCTGCCGAGGGAGTACGTCAGCCGTGTGGCGAGCATCGCCGCGATGCCCGCGACCAGCGGGGCGGCGATCGCCGGGATGAGCACCTTGGTGACCAGCACGTCGCCGTGTACCGCGCCGACGCCCGACCTGGTCAAGCCGGCCGGCCTCAGGGAGATCGCCTCCTACGCGCAGGGCATCGGCCCGACTCTGGACCTGGTCATCCCGCGCGACGCCCAG
>NZ_JBEXSH010001410.1:0-1401 GCF_040613555.1 Streptomyces sp. NPDC006265 | reverse complement strand
GCGAGTGGGGGTACCCCCTGCTCGAGCGGAGTCGAGAGCGTGGGGGAGCGTGCCGGGCGTCGTGACGGGGCGAACGTTGCCTGTCGCGGCACTAGGCCGCACACCGTCAGCCCTGGACGGCCGCGGGGTCCATCCACACGACCTCGAAGGTGTGGCCGTCCACGTCGTCGAAGGCGCGGCCGTACATGAAACCGTGGTCCTGGGTCTCGCCCGAGACGGAACCGCCCGCCGCCACCGCCTTCTCGACCAGTTCGTCGACCTTCTCGCGGCTCTCGGAGCTCAGCGCGATCAGCACCTCGCTGCTCTTCTTCGGGTCCGCGATGGCCTTCGTCGTGAACTGGGAGTACTTCTCCTCGGTGTGCACCATCACCACGATCGTCTCGCTGATCACCACCGAGGCGGTCGTGTCGTCGCTGAACTGCTCGTTGAGCGTGAAGCCCAGCTCCGTGAAGAACTTCTTCGAGGCGCCGAGGTCGCCGGTGCACAGGTTCACGAAGATCATCTGCTGGTACATGCGAGGTCTCTCCCATCAAGTCCGTGTCGTTACGCGGGATAGACCGGGGGCCGGTCCGGAACTCATCGCCGTTCGGAGATTTTTCTCGTACGAGTTTTCCAGCGAGGACAGCGAGAGCCGCGGAGCTCAGCGCGCCAGGGGCAGCGCCGCCAGTTCCGCGACCGTCAGGGTGAGCGGACCGAACAGGGCGAGCAGCGCGACGGCGCGCAGAGCGGCGGCGCTGCGCAGGATCGTGGCGGGGGCGCCGAGGCGCAGCAGTGCCGCGGTGGTGTCCGCCCGGGCCTGCCGGGCCTCGACGGCTGCGGTGAAGAGCGTCGCCGTCGTGCAGCCGGACACGAGGAGCACGCCGAGGGTGGTGAGCGGGCCGAGCGAGAGCCCGTCCGGGGCGTGCAGCAGTGCCATGGCCCACGCGGCGGACAGGACCGCGCAGACGACGCCCAGGGGGCGCCCGATGCGGACGGCCTCCGCCATGAGGATGCGGCCGGCCAGGAGCCGCAGGGCGCCGGGGCGGGCCCACTGCAGCAGCCGTCCGCACAGGTGGGTCAGGCCGGGACCGGCCAGGGCCAGGCCGACGGCGGCGAGCGCCCAGCCCGCCATCACGCCCGGGGAGGCGCCGGAGAAGGAGAGGTCGGGGGGTGTCGGGGCGGTGCGGCTCGTGTAGCTCTCCACGGCGAGGCCCGCGGCCAGCACGGTGATCCCCCAGGGGAGACCGGACGGGGCGGCGATGGTGTCAGGCAGGGCCGCTACGGGGGCCGTGGAGTCGTCGGCGGCGTCGGACTCCGTGCCGGGCGGGCCCGTCGACGTCGTCTTCGACCGGCCCTTCCCCGCCGACACCATCGCCCAGGCATTCCGGCTGCGCGTCCTGCACCCTCGCGAAGCATCCTTCC
>NZ_JBEXSH010001409.1:0-1404 GCF_040613555.1 Streptomyces sp. NPDC006265 | reverse complement strand
GCCGGGCACGCTGTTGGGTGTCTGAGGGAACGAAATTTCCTCAGTCGCCGGCCCCAGTGAACTCGCCTGTGAAGGGCGGGGTGATGGGTGGCTGGTCGTTGTTTGAGAACTGCACAGTGGACGCGAGCATCTGTGGCCAAGTTTTTAAGGGCGCACGGTGGATGCCTTGGCACCAGGAACCGATGAAGGACGTGGGAGGCCACGATAGTCCCCGGGGAGTCGTCAACCAGGCTTTGATCCGGGGGTTTCCGAATGGGGAAACCCGGCAGTCGTCATGGGCTGTCACCCATGCCTGAACACATAGGGCATGTGGAGGGAACGCGGGGAAGTGAAACATCTCAGTACCCGCAGGAAGAGAAAACAACCGTGATTCCGGGAGTAGTGGCGAGCGAAACCGGATGAGGCTAAACCGTATACGTGTGAGACCCGGCAGGGGTTGCGTATGCGGGGTTGTGGGATCTCTCTTCCACGGTCTGCCGGCCGTGGGACGAGTCAGAAACCGTTGATGTAGGCGAAGGACATGCGAAAGGTCCGGCGTAGAGGGTAAGACCCCCGTAGTCGAAACATCAGCGGCTCGTTTGAGAGACACCCAAGTAGCACGGGGCCCGAGAAATCCCGTGTGAATCTGGCGGGACCACCCGCTAAGCCTAAATATTCCCTGGTGACCGATAGCGGATAGTACCGTGAGGGAATGGTGAAAAGTACCCCGGGAGGGGAGTGAAATAGTACCTGAAACCGTGTGCCTACAAGCCGTGGGAGCGTCGGAACAAGGCTTGCCTTGTTCTCGTGACTGCGTGCCTTTTGAAGAATGAGCCTGCGAGTTTGCGGTGTGTTGCGAGGTTAACCCGTGTGGGGAAGCCGTAGCGAAAGCGAGTCCGAATAGGGCGTTTCAGTAGCACGCTCAAGACCCGAAGCGGAGTGATCTAGCCATGGGCAGGTTGAAGCGGAGGTAAGACTTCGTGGAGGACCGAACCCACCAGGGTTGAAAACCTGGGGGATGACCTGTGGTTAGGGGTGAAAGGCCAATCAAACTCCGTGATAGCTGGTTCTCCCCGAAATGCATTTAGGTGCAGCGTCGTGTGTTTCTTGCCGGAGGTAGAGCACTGGATAGGCGATGGGCCCTACCGGGTTACTGACCTTAGCCAAACTCCGAATGCCGGTAAGTGAGAGCGCGGCAGTGAGACTGTGGGGGATAAGCTCCATGGTCGAGAGGGAAACAGCCCAGAGCATCGACTAAGGCCCCTAAGCGTACGCTAAGTGGGAAAGGATGTGGAGTCGCAGAGACAACCAGGAGGTTGGCTTAGAAGCAGCCACCCTTGAAAGAGTGCGTAATAGCTCACTGGTCTAGTGATTCCGCGCCGACAATGTAGCGGGGCTCAAGCGTACCGCCGAAGTCGTGTCATT
>NZ_JBEXSH010001408.1:0-1412 GCF_040613555.1 Streptomyces sp. NPDC006265 | reverse complement strand
CCGCGGCCGTGCTGATCTCCACCGGCTTCGCGCTGACGGCGATGGCCGGCGCGGCCGTCAACGTCCTGCTCGCCTCGAGCGGCGGAACGGACCTGAGAAGGCGTGCGCCTCCAGCCCCGCGTCGCCGGTCATCCGGGCCGTCGCGAGGGCTTCCGCGTAGTGCGAGCGGGCGTCGTCGAAGCGCCCCGAGTCGTGGGCCAGCCAGCCCACCGAGATGGCCAGTTCACCGGCGCCCGAGTAGAGCCGGTCCGCCGTGGTCTGCCGGGTCGTCCCGGCGTCCAGCAGGGCGTAGGCGGCGCGCAGCGGGGCGGCGGCGCGGCGGTAGAGGCCGTCCGCCCCGTGCCGGTCGTCGAGCAGCCGGATCCGGCGGACGGCTTCCTCCAGGGCGCCCGCGTCGCTCGCCCCGGCGCGGTGCACGGGGCGCTGTGCCGCCGAGGCGCCGCGGGTGAGGCCGACAGGCCCCAGTGAGGCGGCGGCCACCGTGGCGCCCCCGCCGGTCATGAACGCGCGACGTAGCACGTCGCTCTCCTCGTAGATGTCGTGCGGGTGGTGCGGGTCGTACGGGTTCTGCGTTTCATACGGCTCGCACGTCCCGCTGGTCTCACTTGTGGCGTTCGCCGGCTTCGCGGTGCGCGTCAGGGGCGTGTCCTCGGTGTCGCGCGTCCGGCGTCCGCGTACCGACGAGCGGGGCGCGAACCCCAGGTCGGTGAGTGTGCGGCCTGGGTACATGTGCAGGAACACCCGTTCGTACGCGTAGTTGGGGCACCGGATCTCGCCCGCCTCGACCCGGCCGATGTACCGCGCGTCACAGCTGACCTGCTCACCGATCTCGCGCCCGGCCCGGCGGATCGCCGCGGCGAACTCGGCCGGCGAGCGCTGTCCGCGCAGTCGCCGGAAGACGAGATTCGGCCGTGGTGGCCGGTGGGGTTGAGACGAGGTCACCGTTGACGACGCCATGGCCGGGTCCTCCCGTGCGAACCGTCGAACCATGCCGGATGCAGGGCGAATTATTGCGAGTTGTCCGCATGGTCGGCCCTGCGTCCGGCGGGCAAGAACGTACCTGCTGTGATGGGGTCGCCACGCTGTGTTTGGCTACAAACCCGGATATCTCATCCGTGATCTGCCATGAAGTGCCATCCTTTGCGGCTGACTTCCGCCGTAGCCGTTGACGCTCTGCCGCGTTGAACCTCGCGGACCGGGAGGCCCCCGACTTCCGACCGCTCGTCCAAGCAGGGGTTTTCGTGGTGGAGGCCGGGATGGAGAGCAGCCGGATCAACGATCCTCGTACGCCGCCGGGTGCACCGGCGGCCGGCTGCGATGTGGTGACGGTGCCGGCGCGGCAGGGACTGGAGGCGGTCGACATCCTGCGGCGCGGACCCGGAGACGCGGTGGGACCCGTACTGCACGACGGC
>NZ_JBEXSH010001407.1:0-1412 GCF_040613555.1 Streptomyces sp. NPDC006265 | reverse complement strand
GCGAGTGGGGGTACCCCCTGCTCGAGCGGAGTCGAGAGCGTGGGGGAGCGTGCCGGGCGTCGTGACGGGGCGAACGTTGCCTGCCGCGGCACTAGCCGAAGTCACCGGGCTGACCAGCGCCTTCACCAGCGCGTTGCGTCGGCTGCGGCCGCGCGGCACGGGGCACGCCCCCGGCCGGGTGGCGGTCGACCTGGCCGTGATGCTCGCCGACGGCGGCGAGACCATCACTGACCTCGCTGTCCTGCGTGACCAGCGCGAGGTGTTCGGCCCGGTCGCCTCCACACCCACCGCCTGGCGTCCTTCTCGCCGACATCGGCCCTCCCGCACTGGCCACCCTGTAAGAGGCCGGCCCGGGCCACCGCACGCGAAATCGCCTGGCTGCAAGCCGCCGACACCCGCGACGGCATACCAGCGTCCCGCGCGGGTGGGCGCGACTGCCCTGCCTGGTCCTGGACCTCGACGCCACCCTGGTCATGGGTGGGGGAACCGCGCAATGCCTGGAGGTCCGCCACCGCGCGCATGCCCGCGTGGAGGACCGCATCCGCTGCGGCAAGTCCACCGGCTTCGGCCGCTTCCCCTCCCGTCACTTCCAGATGAACGCCGCCTGGCTCGAACTCGCTCTGACCGGCCCGACCTGCTCGTCTGGACCCAGGCCCTGCTGCTGGCGGTTCCAGCGATGCCCGCGGTGTCGACGCGTCCGTCGATGCCGTCGGGAATCTCCTTGTGTCCCGTGACCGCCGGATTCCTCGATGCGCCGGTCACGAACTTGACCTTGACACCGTGACAAGGTCTTCACTTGGGCGCAGGAGGTGGTCCCGATCAGCGCGACCGACGTAACGCCGCAGAACACCCGTGTGACCCACGCCCTGAGCGCCGAGGACTCGTCGGCCCGGCTTCAGACGGCCCTGGCGGCCCGAATCCCCACTGGACACCAGGGCTACCGCGGGCGGAAAACAGTCCAGTACGCCCTGGTCGCCACGACCGTGTACGCCTCCGACCGTGACTTCGACCAGAAGATGCAGGCCGGACAGGCCACGCTCGCGAAGTCGCCGTGGACGACGGCCCTGGACAAGTATCTGACGATGCAGAGGACCGGCTGCTTCCAGAAGAACCCGCTCGCCACCGACTACGAGCCCAGCCGGCAACTCGCAGCCAGTGGCAAGACCCTCGGCATCGTCCAGGGCAACTGGGCGATCCCCCTTCCCGGTACCCACGCGCACCGTCCGCCGGCCGATGGAGCGGCATCGTCGACACCCTCGGCGAGACCGCGAAGCGGCGCGACGGCACAACCGTCGGCTGGGTGCGCGCCGGTCTCGCCCCACCCCCCAACCTGACCACCGAACTGGTATGGCGTGTCGCCGAACCGGTGAAGATCGGTGGCAAGCTCCAGGCCGCTCGGCGTCACGCAACCC
>NZ_JBEXSH010001406.1:0-1416 GCF_040613555.1 Streptomyces sp. NPDC006265 | reverse complement strand
GCCGAACGGCAGGGGAGCCGACCGGCCCGTCAGCCGGAGGACCCGCTGTCCCGCGGAGCCCTGGTGGCGTCAGCCCTTCAGTGCGGCGAGGGTGGCGTCCAGGTCGGTGGCGTCGGGCTGGTTGGCGAACTGCGCGCCAACGGATGTGTCCGGGAAGGAACCGACCGCGGGGCTGTCGGGGCTGACACCGCAGCAACTGCGCATCGCACGCCACGTGGCCGAGGGCGCCACCAACCGGGAGGTGGCTCAGCGGCCGGCCGGCAGCACCCGCACGGTCGACTACCACCTGCGCAACGTCTTCGCCGCCCTCGGCGTGCGCTCCCGCATGGAACTGGCCCGCATGGTCGACCAGGAGCAGCGCTGACCCCCGGAAATCTCGGCAGACCCGGCGAGAAGACACCGCACGACCCTGGGGACCGACCGGACGGTATGTCATCCTTCGAAGCAGCACTACGCGGGTGACGACGGCCGTACGGCCGGCGCACCCGCCGGACGCCGCTGCGCCCGGACGGCGCCGGGGGCCGCCGGAAGGCCGAAGTCGGGGGAGGACCGCCATGCACCCTGCCGCACGCACACGTACGACGTTCCGCACCGGGCCCACACCCGTTCCGCAACCGCGGTCACGACGGATCCGGTCGCTGATCGACGCCGACGCGCTGCGCGTCCTGCACCGGGCCGCCCGCGTCCTGCTGGACGACCTGCCGGACCTGACCGACCGGCTGCTGGCGGTCCTGGGCGAGCAGGAACCGGCGTACCGGACAGCGCTGGAGAACGACCATGCCGCCACCTGGCAGGAGGTGTACCGCTCGCTGCGGCACAGCGTGACCTCGCTGCTCGACCCGCGCGGCACCCGTGAGGCGGCCCACCGCTGCACCTGGCGGATCGGCGTCGCCCGCGCCGAGCAGGGGCTGCCGCTGGACGCCCTGCTGCACGCGTTCCGGCTGGGCGGATCCCTGGTGTGGCAGCGGCTGGTCGAGGAGACCACCCGCTCGGAGCCCGAGGACGTCCGGCTCCTGGTGCACGTGGCCACCGACGTGTGGAACTTCGTCGACGAGCACTGCACCCTCGTCGCCGACGCCTACCGGCAGGCCGAGCGGCAGCTCGCCTGGCGGCGCGAGAACAGCGTGCGCCTGCTGGCCGCGGCCCTCCTGGACGGCACGAGCCGGATCGCGGACCTGCCCGAGACCGCCGAGAGGCTGTGCCTGCCGGAGCACGGCCGGTACGTCGTCGTCGCGATCGCAGGCGGCCCGCCCCACGATCTCCCGCCCGGCGGGAGCGCCTACCTCCACTCAGGAGTGGAGGTGGACCACGGCATCGTCCTGGTCGGCGGCGAGGGCGACGGGGAGGCCGACCTGGACCCCCTTGCGGCCCTGGCCCTGACCGCCGACGCCCCGGCCGGATGCCGGATCGGTGTCG
>NZ_JBEXSH010001405.1:0-1423 GCF_040613555.1 Streptomyces sp. NPDC006265 | reverse complement strand
CGACTCCAGGATCGTCTCGGGCGAGCTGAGGCGTGAGCCGGTCCTTGCGGCGAGCCGCCGCGCAGAGGCTGCGCGTGGTGGGGATCGGCGTCCTCGACGCCCCGGAGGACGACAACAAGGCCTCCTACCGGCTCTTCCGGGTGACCCGGCCGGTCCGGGTCTCCTCCCGGCCGCGCGTCGACAAGCCGCCGCCCGCGCACGCCGCGCTCGGGGTGGGTGCCATCCTGCACGGGCCTCGCGGGCTGCTTCTGGGCCGGCACCGGCGCGGGACGTGGGAGTTGCCGGGCGGGACGGTGGAGCCCGGGGAGTCGTTGCGGGAGACGGTCGTGCGGGAGCTCCGCGAGGAGACGGGACTCGCGGCGCGGCCCGAGGACGTCCGGCTGCTCGGGACGCTGCTGGACGATGCGGGCGGTGTCGTCCGCGTGACCGTGGCCGCCCGGGTCACCGTCTGGCGGGGCGAGCCTTCCGACCAGCCCGGGGAGACTGTGGGGCGCTGGCGCTGGTTCGGCCTGGACCGGCTGCCGGAGGAACTGTTCGTGTGCAGCGCCCAGGCCCTCACCGCCTGGCGGCCCGGCCTGCCGATCGACCACACGCCCGCGCACTACACGCCGTACGTCACCGGAACGGGCGACGACTGAAGCACCCGGAGGGGTGCGTTTTTTCAGCCGTTCCCGCGTAGTCCGCGCTCAGCCACCCTGCCGGACCCCAGCAGTCTGGTGCACTTCCCCCGAGGATCCCGAGAGTTGACGAGGCATCAGGGGGCACGGTGGCAGGTCGTGGCAGGCGACGGGGAGCAGGCAGAGCGGCGCTGGCGTTCGTCGCCGCGTTCGCAGCACTGACCGGTGCGGCGCTGGCGGGGGCGGCTCCGGCCGGCGCCGTCCAGAAAGGCGGACGGATCGCGCCGGGCGTGACGTACGAGGAGTTCGACATCAAGGCGGCGAAGGGGGTGACGCACGCGCATCTGCTGAGGGTCGACCTCGGCAACCCGCAGGTGCGGGTCGATCTGCTGTATCCGGGGGCCGTGGCCTCGCGCGCGCGGGTCTCGGCGATGGCGAACACCCAGGGCGCGGTCGCCGGCGTCAACGGTGACTTCTTCAACATCAGTGAGACGCAGCACCCGGGCGTCGAGGCGACCGGAGCGAGTGTGGGTCCGGCGATCGCGGCCGGGCGGGCGCTCAAGGCGGCTGTCCCGAAGGGCCAGCGTTTCGGGCCTGCGCTGCCGCCCGGCACGACCACCGAGGACGTCTTCGGCGTCGGCACCGACGGGCGGGCGCGCCTGGACCGGCTCGCACTCGCCGGTTCGGTCCGTACGGCCGAGGCGCAGCTGCCACTGGGCGGGCTCAACCAGTACGCGCTGCCGGTGCGTTCCGTCGGCGCGTTCACCACCGAGTGGGGCAGCGTCTCGCGGGAGCGCGCCACGTGC
>NZ_JBEXSH010001404.1:0-1425 GCF_040613555.1 Streptomyces sp. NPDC006265 | reverse complement strand
CTAGTGTCCTGCGCCAGAAATTCTGATGGTTAGTTTTCCTCTGTTTTCTGGCTGCCGGTCCCGACCTTGGTGAGGTAGTCGGCGAGGGAGTTGAGGATCTCGTCGGCGGTCTTGGTCCAGGTGAAGGGCCGCGGGTTGTCGTTCCAGGTGTCGATCCATGCGGCGATGTCGTTCTCAAGGGCCTTCACGGAGGTGTGGACGCCCCGGCGGATGAGCTTGTCGGTCAGCAGGCCGAACCACCGCTCGACCTGGTTCATCCAGGAGGAGCCGGTCGGGGTGAAGTGGACGTGGAAGCGGGGGTGTCTGCCCAGCCACGTCTTGATCTCGGCGGTGTTGTGGGTGGCGTAGTTGTCACAGACCAGGTGGACATCCAGTCCGGCGGGCACGGCCTTGTCGATCGTGGCCAGGAACTTCTTGAACTCGATTGCCCGGTGGCGGCGGTGCAGCTGCGATATGACGGTGCCGTCGGCGATGTTGAATGCCGCGAACAGGCTGGTGATGCCATGCCGCAGGTAGTCATGGGTGCGGCGTTCGGGCATGCCCGGCATCATCGGCAGCACCGGCTGGGAGCGGTCCAGGGCCTGTATCTGGGACTTCTCGTCCACACACAGCACCACTGCCTTCTCGGGCGGGTGGTGATACAGGCCGACGACGTCGACCACCTTGGCGACGAACTGCGGGTCGGTGGACAGCTTGAAAGAGTCCTGGAGATGCGGCTTGAGGTCGAACCTCTTCCAGATCCGCCCGATGGTGGACTTCGACAGTCCGGTGCGGGTGGCCATGGAGGCCCGCGACCAGTGGGTGTCCTTGCCCGGCGTGGATTCCAGGGTCGCGACGATGACGTCTTCGACCTGGTCGAGCAGGACCGAGGGCGGCCGGCCGGGACGCGGCTCATCACTCAGCCCGTCCATCCGCAACCGGATGAACCTCGACCGCCAGCGGTTCACCGTTCCGTGCGAAACGCCCAGCTCAGCGGCGATCTCCTTGTTCGTCCCGCCCTCCGCGCACCGCAACACGATCCGCGCCCGCAACGCCAAAAACTGCGCCGTCTTCGCCCGCCGCGCCCACCGTGTCAGCTCCGCGCGCTCGGCATCGGAGAGCACCAGCTCCGGCTTGCGCCGGCCCGGCCGCGGCTCGTCCACCAGGCCCGCCAACCGCCGGGCCACGAACCGCGAGCGCCACTTGCGCACCGTTTCCACGGACGCCCCAACATCCCCTGCAACAGCGGTATTTGACGCGCCCTCCGCACAAGCCAGAATGATCCGGGCCCGCTCTGCCACACGGGCCGACACCCCACCACCCATCCAACGTGCCAACTCCGCCCGCTCCGCGGCAGACAGCACAACTTCGACAGCACGAGGACCCCGAGACACCATGAAAACAGCCTACAAACTTAAGGCCGCCATTTCAGGTGCATGACACTAG
>NZ_JBEXSH010001403.1:0-1426 GCF_040613555.1 Streptomyces sp. NPDC006265 | reverse complement strand
GGTGCGGGTGACCCAGCTCAGGGGCCGGGTGTCGGGGGTGAACGCCGAGGTCTACGTCTGGCTGCCGCCGCAGTACGGCGAGCCGGCCTACCGCCACCACACGTTCCCGGTGGTGGAACTCCTGCCCGGCTACCCGGGCTCGGCGAGGGCCTGGTTCGGCTCGCTGCACGCGCACGAGCAGCTGCTGCCGCTGATGCGGAGCGGGCAGGTCGCCCCGTTCATCCTGGTCGCGCCCCGCACCAACCTGCTGGCCGGCGTGGACAACGGCTGCGCCAACATCCCGGGCACGGTCAACGCCGACACCTGGCTGAGCGTCGACGTGCCGAAGATGGTCACGGACAACTTCCGGGCCCAGTCCGCCCCGCGGGGCTGGGCCGTCGCCGGCTACTCGGCCGGGGCGCACTGCGCGGCCCGGCTCGCCGTCGCCCACCCCGACCGCTACCGGGCCGCCGTCAGCCTGTCCGGCTACAACGACCCCATCGGCGAACGCGACTCCCTCACCGCGCAGAACCCCGCCCTGCGCGCCGCGAACAACCCCTGCCTGATGCTGCGCAGGTCGCCCGAACCGCCGCGGATCGCGCTGTACCTCTCCGGCCAGCCGCACGACGGCTACGAGGCCGCCGTGGCCCTGGAGCAGACCGCGAAGGCCCCGACGACCGTGCACGTCGTGTACATCCCGAAGAGCGCGGGCGGCCACACCATGGCGCTGTGGCGGCCGCAGGTGGTCCCGGTGTTCCAATGGCTGACCCAGGAGATGGGCCTGCGCCCGGTCACGGCAGGACGGGCTGCTCCTCCTCGCTCACCGTCGAGCGGCGGTGCCACGCCCGCGGAGCTCGCCAGTGGTACCGCATCGCGAGCAGGCGCAGTGCGAAGGCGGTGATCACCGCGAGACCGCTGGTGAGCGGGTTCAGGGCGTCGTAGCGGATGCACAGGGCGGCCAGGGCGGAGCCGACGATCGCCGGGACCGCATACAGGTCGCGGTCCCAGCGCAGCAGCGAGGGCACCTCGTTGGCGAGGACGTCCCGCAGCACACCGCCGCCCACGGCGGTGGTCAGCCCGAGTCCGGCCGAGGCGGTCAGGCCGAGCCCGTACTCGTACGCCTTGATCGTGCCGGCCACGCAGAACAGGCCGAGGCCGGCCGCGTCGAAGACGTTCACCGCGACCTGGATGCGCTCCACCTGGGGGTGGAGGAAGAAGACCAGGAGGGTGGCGAGCAGCGGGGTGAGGAAGTACCCCAGGTCCGTGAAGGCGGCGGGCGGTACGGCACCGATGACCAGGTCCCGGAACAGCCCCCCGCCCAGCGCGGTGACCTCGGCGAGGACGGCCATGCCGAACACGTCGAAGTTCTTGCGCACGGCCAGCAGGGCGCCGGAGATCGCGAAGACGAAGATGCCGATCAAGTCGAGCGTGTGCTGGACGGACGGGC
>NZ_JBEXSH010001402.1:0-1431 GCF_040613555.1 Streptomyces sp. NPDC006265 | reverse complement strand
CAGGCCCGCGAGTCCGAGCAGCACGGTCGCCGTGCCCACGGTCCACCACGCCTCGTCGATGAACAACCACAGGGCGGGCCACACGATGGCCATGGAGAGGTGCAGCCACCGCGTGTACGTCACCGCCCGGGTGAACGGGCGCAGCATGCGGGCCATGGCGCCATCGTGCCAGCCGGCACCGACAGCCCTCGGAGCTCGGCTCAGTACCCGCGGTACTGCTGGTTGTTGTACGGGTCCTGATAGGGAGCCGGGGCGGGCCGGGGAGCGGCGGGGCGCATCGCCTCGTAGCCCGCGGGGGCCGCCGGACGCGGCTGCTGAGGCTGCGGGCCGGGGTAGCCGCGCGGAGCGGTGGCCTGCTGCGGGATGTACGCCGCGGGCGCCTGCTGCAGAGGTGCGGGCTGCTGCGCCTGCGGATAGCCGTAGGCGGGCTGGGAGGGAGCTGCCGGAAGGGCCGGCAGTGCCGAAGGAAGCGCGGGCAGGTGGCTGCCCGGCATGTCGTACTGAGCGGGGACCCGGATCGGGGCGATCTGCGGGGTGCCCCGCTCGGCGACGAGCCTGTCGTAGATCGGGGTGTCCGGGAAGGAGGCGGAGTAGTAGCCGCCGCCATAGGTGGAGCGGGGGGAGGTCATGGCACATAAGTTAAGCCCACGATGTGCTGGTTGGGGAGACCGATAAGAGGGTTGTTTTCCGTGTCCGCAGTGACCCGGGACCCCCAATGCGAGCGAACTCGGCAAAAAGGGGCACGGAACGAGGGCCCTGATCGTGTAAAGGCCGAGTTCCGGGCCGGTTACCGGCGGTTGGCGGCCGGTCTTCCGTGCGGTCGTGCGTGGGACTTCGCCACGGCAAGGAATAGGTTGTGCGCACGGAACTCGACGAACGGCCGGGACGGGCCTGGCGCGGTGACACGCAATGGGGGCGGACATGCAAATGCTGAAAGGTTCAAATACTCCGGTGCCCACCGCAGCGCTGCGGGTGGAATTGGGATGGCGAACCGGGCCCGGAGTGCCCGACGCCGACGCCTCCGCTCTGCTGTTGGTGAGCGGCAAGGTCCGCTCGGACGCGGACTTCGTCTTCTACAACCAGCCCGCCCACTCCTCGGGCGCCATCCGGCACGAGGGCAAGCGCGACGCCGGCGGCCGGGTGACCGACACGCTCCTCGTCGACCTCGCGCGCGTGGAGCCCGAGATCGAGACGCTGGTCCTCGCCGCCTCCTCCGACGGTGGCGCGTTCGGGCAGGTTCCCGACCTGTACATCGAGGTCCAGGATGCGGCCCAGGGCACGCCGGTGGCACGTTTCGACAACCCGGGTGCCACCACTGAAACCGCCTTCGTGCTGGGCGAGTTCTACCGCCGCCAGGGAGTCTGGAAGTTCCGCGCCGTCGTTCAGGGCTACAGCAGCGGGCTCGAAGGGCTGGCGACGGACTACGGCATC
>NZ_JBEXSH010001401.1:0-1434 GCF_040613555.1 Streptomyces sp. NPDC006265 | reverse complement strand
GACCGGGCCAGGGCCTGGGTCGACGAGGCGGCGCAGCGGCTGGTGCATGACGGTCGTGTACTGACCGTGGATCAGCGTGCCCACCTGCTCCTGCGCCGCCGCCACGACCTTGGGGTGGCAGTGCCCGGTGCTGGTGACGCCGATGCCGGCGGTGAAGTCGAGGTAGCGGCGGCCGTCCTCACCGTAGAGGTGGACGCCCTCGCCCCGTGCCGCCACGACGGGCGTGGCCTGGCGAAGGTGCGGCGACAGTGCGGTCATGGTGTCTCCCGGCCGTACGACGAGGTGTGGTTGCTTGGCTCAGCTCCGGTGTCCGAGCATCCAGGCCGCCGCGACGGGCGACAACGCGTGATCTGTCCGGCCGGAACCCGTTGTTCGGACGTTGTGTCAACCGCCGGACCCCCCAGGCACCGCCTGTCCCTCTCGTGGACAGCTCTTGCACAGGTCAGCCCGGCTTGTCAGAGTGACCGGGCACGCAGGGAGGCATCGTGAACCAGCACCCCTCGACGGCCGGCCGTGATCCCGCCCCGGCCGGTCGCGCTCCCACCCTCGCCGACGTCCTGGCCCTCCCGGTCCTGGCCGCCGGACAGCCCCAGGTCGTCACGGGGCTGGCCGAGCTGGACCGGCCGGTGCGCTGGGTGCACATCACCGAGCTGACGGACCCGGCCTCGTTCCTCAAGGGCGGCGAGCTGGTCCTGACCACCGGCATGCCGCTGCCCGAGGACGCCGCAGGCGTCCGCCGGTACGTCGACGAACTCACCGAGGTCGGAGCGGCCGCCCTGGTCATCGAACTCGTACGGCGCTTTCACCGGCCGCCCGATGCCCTCGTGCAGGCCTGCCGGGCCCGGGGGCTCCCCCTGGTCACCCTCGTCCGGGACGTCAACTTCCTGGAGGTGACCCAGGTCGTGCACGCGCTGATCCTCGGCAACCAGGCCGACGCGATACGGCGGACGCAGCGGATCCACGAGGCGTTCACGGCTCTGACGTTGCGCGGTGCCGGGCCGGAGGACGTGGTGCGCGCGGCGGCGGAGATGAGCGGCCGGACGGTCGTGCTGGAGAACCTGGTGCACCAGGCGCTGATCTGCGAGCCCTCGGGGAACACGGTGGAGGAGGCGCTCGGGGACTGGGAGCGGCGCTCCCGTGCGACCGAGCCCGGCGACCGCACCGAGGTGGGCGGCCCGGAGGGCTGGCTCACCGCGCCCGTCTCCTACCAGGGCGAACGCTGGGGGCGTCTGGCCATGCTGCCCGCCGACGGGCCGGTCTTCGGTCCGGAGCACGTCACCGTCCTGGAGCGGACGGCGATGGCCCTGACGGTGGCCCGGCTCATCCACTCCACGCCGTGGGAGCACACGGCCCACCGCACCGTCCTGCGGGAGCTGGCGGAGCAGCGCCACCACTCCGCCGAGGACGTCCGCGCCCGCTGCGCGGCGCTGGGCC
>NZ_JBEXSH010001400.1:0-1435 GCF_040613555.1 Streptomyces sp. NPDC006265 | reverse complement strand
CGCGCAGATAGACCCGGCCGCCGTCGCCGTCGAGGTCCCCCACGGCCTGCACCCGCGGATCCGTGAGGGCATCCTCGACCCGGCCCGAGTCCTCGCTCGGGCCCCGGCCGTCAGCCCCGTCCCGGCTCCGGCCACCGGCTGACCGTGGCCTGTCCGGTACGGCGGCTGCCTCATCCATGTCGCGTCCTCCCGGTACGGACGCACCGGACATCAATCGCTCCCCACCAGGATGTGCCATGGTCGGCGGTCCGGCGCGGCAAGTGCAACCTTTCGGTCCGCCCGGCCGTCTCACCCGGTACCAGCAAAATGCAAGCCTCGGGGGCGGCAATGGTACGAATCAGAACAGCATGCGCGACTCTCGCACTGGTCGGCGCCACGGTGGGTGTGGCGTCCGTCCCGGCCGGCGCCGCACCGGCGGCCGGCGCGCAGTCCGCCACGGGCGCCACGGCGTGTCCGACCGGCTGGGGAAGCCTCGCCATGGCCGACACCGGCGCCACGGTCGCACCGCTGACGAACGTCAGGACCGGCCGCCACACCTGCTTCGACCGGATGGTCGTCGACGTGCCCGGCGCGGGCAGCGGCGTCGGCTACCGGGTCCAGTACGTCGACCGGCTCTACCAGGACGGCTCGGGCCGCCAGATACCCGTGGCCGGCGGGGCCGTCATCGAAGTGCGGGTGTCCGCGCCCGCGTACGACCCGGAGACCGGCGCGGCCACCTACCCCGGCCGGGTGGCACGCCCGCTGCCGGGCGTGGACCTCACGGGGTACCGCACCTTCCGGGACACCCGGTTCGCCGGCAGCTTCGAGGGCGAGACCCAGATCGGCCTCGGCGTCCGGGCCCGGCTGCCCTTCCGGGTGCAGCAGCTCGACGACCGCGTCATCGTGGACGTCGCCCACAGCTGGACCGCCACGGGCTGAGGCACGGCGCCCGGCACCACGGGCCGCGCGCCCGGGTCACGGTGCACGGGCCGAGCGCCGGGGCCACGGTGCGCGGCCCCCGCGCTCGGCCTACGGTGCGGGCGCCCGACCACGGTGCGCGGGCCGAGAGCCCGAGCCATGGTCCATGAGGCGGGCGCCCGGGTCACGCCCCACGGGGTGGGCGTGGGGGCAACGGTGCACGGGCCGTGCGCCGGAGCCAACGGGCCGAGCGCCTGGGGCACGGACCACGTGCCGGTTGCCCGGCGGCCCGGCCTCAGCCGCCGCGCAACCCGCCCCAGTTCCGCGAGCGTCCGCGCCACCGCACCGGCCAGGCGGGGCCGGTTGCGCACGAAGCGACAGGCGGCCCGTGCGGGTTCCCGGCCCAGCCAGTACGGACCTTCCCGTCCCCTCCCGTCCCGCCCCCGCCAACCACGCACACACCCCCACCCCCCCCCTGGCCCGCCGCGTCCCCGCCGCGAGCAGCCCCGCCCACGGCAGCACCGCACACCGCCACCGC
>NZ_JBEXSH010001399.1:0-1438 GCF_040613555.1 Streptomyces sp. NPDC006265 | reverse complement strand
GGCGCGGCCTCCGGCGGGAGCACCCCGTGGGCCGTGTGGCTCGTCGCCTATGCCCTCCTGGGCAACGGCCTGCTCGACAACGCGCTCGCCGGAGGCCCCGACACCCTGCCCACCGGCACGGCCGAGGGCGCCTGGCCCCTCACCGCCGTCCCGGTCCTGGCCCTTGCCCTGGCCTGCGCGCCCGCCGCCTGGACCGCGCACCTCCTCACCGCCCGAGCCCGCCGCAAACTCGCGGCCAGCCGCGGCCTGGAGGACTTCGCCGCCGCCGTACGCCCCCTCCTGGTCGGCACGTTCGTCCTGTTCCTGTGCGCCCTGGCTGCCCTGCTCACCCTCAGCTCCGCCGTCCTCGGCGAGCCCGCGGCCTACCCGCAGGCCCTCGCCCTGGGCGCCCTCCTCTTCCTGGCCCGACTTCTCACCACGCACGGCTTCACCTACGCCCCCGCCGTGGTCCTCACCGCGGCGGCCACGGTCGAGGCGGCCGCCCTCGCCACCGTGTTCGCCTCCCGCCTCCCCGGTTTCGGCTTCCTGGCCACCCCCGTCGAAACCCTCGTCACCACCTGGGGTGCCGACAGCGTCCCCACCCTCATCTGCGGAGCTGCGGCGTTGGCCCTCCTGGTCCACGCGACCCGCAAGCTCACCCGGGCCTCGGCCCACGCACCGCCGGAGCCCGCGCGATGAGCGCTGCGGACACCGGCCCCACCGCCGCAGGCAGCACCCCTCCCGTCCCTTCCCCATCCGCCTCGAGGAGAACCCGCATGATCACCCACCCAGGAGCCCCGGCGACATGGGGAGCCGTGCGATGAGAGTCCTGCTGATCGGAGCCAACGGCTACATCGGGCGTTTCGTCGCCGACCGCCTGCTCGCCGACCCGGCCGTGCAGCTCACCGCCCTCGGCCGCGGTGACGACGCCGACGTCCGCTTCGACCTCGCCTCCGGCAGCCCCGGCGCTCTCACCCGCTTCCTCGACGCGGTCCACCCGGGCGTCGTCGTCAACTGCGCCGGCGCCACCCGCGGCGGGGCCCGCGAGCTCACCCGCCACAACACCGTAGCCGTCGCCACCGTCTGCGAGGCCCTGCGCCGCAGCGGCTGCGGAGCTCGGCTGGTGCAGATCGGTTGTAGCGCGGAGTACGGCCCGAGCCAGCCCGGCTCCTCCACCGCCGAGGACGCCGTGCCCCGGCCCGGCGGCCCGTACGGCGTCAGCAAACTCGCCGCCACCGAACTCGTCCTCGGCTCCGGCCTGGACGCCGTCGTCCTGCGGGTCTTCTCACCGGCCGGACCCGGCACCCCCGCCGGCTCCCCGCTGGGCCGTCTCGCCGAGGCCATGCGCCGGGCCATGCAGTCCGGGGACGGCGAACTGAAACTCGGCGGCCTCGGCGCGCAGCGCGATTTCGTCGATGTCCGCGACGTGGCCCGCGCCGTCCACGCCGCCTCGCTCTCC
>NZ_JBEXSH010001398.1:0-1440 GCF_040613555.1 Streptomyces sp. NPDC006265 | reverse complement strand
GGATCACCATCGGCGGGCTCGGGCGTGCCGGGCGGAAGCCCTCGTAGCGGAGCTACTAGGGCTTTTGTCCGGTGCGGCGAGTGGGGGTACCCCCTGCTCGAGCGTCGCGCTGGAAGGTGCTCTGCAGGGCGTTGTCGCCCGAGGGCGGCGCCTGGGGCGGGTCCTTGAGCTTGCCCTCCAGGGACGCCTGGAAGCCGGCGATGGTCTTGTCGAAGTCCTTGAGCTGCGGGCCGGTCTCGGCACGGATCGTCTCGTTGACGGGGATGCCGCGGCTCGCTCCGAGGATCTTCGCGGCCTCCCGGTCGTTGATCATGAAGTCGACGAGCTGAGCCGCCTCCTTCGGGTGGCCGGTGTGGGCCGAAACGCCCAGGAACATGGACGGCTTGAAGTACTGGCCGGGTGTGCCGTCCTCGCCGGACGGCATGGGGGCGAGCGCGACGCCGGTCGGTACGAGGGCGAGAAATCCGCTGGCCGGGGCGTCCCAGTTGGCGTCGGTGACGGACTTGCCGCGCCCCAGCGGGGTGTTCTCCACGGAGCCGTCGAGCTGGGTGGTCTGCTCGGCGGGCGAGACTGCGCCCTCGCGGCGCAGCGTGTCGGTGAAGGTCCACCAGCGGGTGAGGTCGGCTGCGGTGAAGCCGAGTCCGCCGCCCTTCGTGTAGAGGGCCTTGCCCTGGCCTCGCAGCCAGACCTCGAAGGCGTCCTCGCTCTGGCCGGGGTCGGTCGCCCCGGACTTGCCGGTCTTCTTCGCGAGGGCGCGCATGGTGTCCGCCCACCGGCTCCAGGTCCAGCTCTTGCCGGGCAGCGGGACGCCCGACTTCTTCCAGGTCCGCACGTCGTAGGCGACGGTCTCGGTGCCGCGGCCCTGCGGGATCGCGTACTGGACGTCGTCGACGCGGCCGGTGGCGAGCAGGCCCCGGTCGATCTCGGAGGTGCGCAGGACGGACTTCTGCTTCGCCAGGTCCAGCAGGACGCCGCCGGAGGCGTACTGGTCGATCTGGCGGTAGTCCAGCTGCATCACGTCGGGGGCGTCGCCGCCGGCGGCCTGGATGGCGAGCTTCTGCTTGTAGGCGTCGTAGCCGGAGAACGACGTCGTCACGTCGACGTCCGGGTGCTGTTTCTCGAACAGCGCGACGGCCTGCTCGGTGCGTTCCGCGCGGTCGGGGTTGCCCCACCACGTGTAGCGCAGCACGACCTTGCCGCCGCCGGCGGACTCCCCGGATCCTCCGCAGCCCGCCAGCACGGCGCACAGTGCCAGTGCGGCGGCCGACGCGCAGAACCCCTTTGTCCTGTGTCCGGGCATGCCGAGGTCACTCCTCTCCTCGGAGATCGGCTGAGACCCCCCGGTCCCCCCTTGCCGCCGCTACTCCTCCTGGTGGGGCAGCGTGGTGCCCGGCAGCGCGTACTCGTCGCGCCGGCCGCACATGCCGAAGCCGCCGAGCC
>NZ_JBEXSH010001397.1:0-1449 GCF_040613555.1 Streptomyces sp. NPDC006265 | reverse complement strand
CCCGGGGGACGAACCGGCTGCCCAGCCAGACCGTGAGGCCCACGTTGGCGGCGATGATCGGGTTCTCGGGGCCGAGGCTGGGCCCGCCGGCCAGCATCAGCGCGTTCGCGAGCAGCAGCCCGGGCAGCACGACGAGCGGCAGGACGGGCGCCTCCAGCCCGACGGTGGCGGGATCGGGTCCGGCGTGCCCTGGCGCCTTCCACACCACCAGCCCGACCGCGATGCCGGTCGCCACGAGCACGGCGAACATCCACGCCACGGAGTACCGGCCGATCCCGAGCGCGTCCGGCACGGTCTGCCAGAGCACGTCCTGGAGCTGCTCGGCGGCGACCTCCACGCCCACCAGGACCAGGCTGGAGAGCACACCCACGACGATGGCGGGCAGCAAGGAGGGCAGCAGGGCGCGAGCGGGGGTCGAGGGGTGGACGGAGGGTGCCTGGTCTTCGGAGTCCTGGACCACGGGCACACGATAAACGGACCAAACGCCACAAACCGGAAACACGCTTGCACCTCACGTGGCGTGAGGCCCGACCGTGGAGCTCGGAAGAGGGGAGCGGAAGTGAACTACTCGGTGGGACAGGTCGCGGGCTTCGCCGGTGTCACGGTGCGCACGCTGCACCACTACGACGACATCAACCTGCTCGTCCCGAGCGAACGCAGCCACGCGGGCCACCGGCGCTACGGCGACGCCGACCTCGACCGGCTGCAGCAGATCCTGTTCTACCGGGAGCTCGGCTTCCCGCTCGAGGAGGTCGCCGCGCTGCTCGACGACCCGGACGCGGACCCGCGCGCGCACCTGCGCCGGCAGTACGAACTGCTGACCGCCCGGATCGAGAAGCTGCGGAAGATGGCGGCGGCCGTGGAGCACGCCATGGAGGCACGCACGATGGGAGTCAACCTCACGCCCGAGGAGAAGTTCGAGGTCTTCGGGGACAAGGACCCGGAGCAGTACGCCGAGGAGGTGGAGGAGCGCTGGGGCGACACCGACGAGTACGCCGACTCGCAGCGCCGCACCGCGAGCTACACCAAGGAGGACTGGAAGCGCATCCAGGCCGAGGCCGCCGACTGGGGCGAGCGCTACGGCGCCCTGGTGTCGGCCGACGAGCCGCCCACCGGCAAGGCGGCCATCACCCTCGCGGAGGAGCACCGGCAGCACATCTGCACCTGGTTCTACGAGTGCACCTACGAGATCCACCGCTGCCTGGGCGAGATGTACGTCTCCGACGAGCGTTTCAAGGCGTTCTACGACGCGCTGCGCCCGGGCCTGGCCGAGCACCTGAGGGACGCGATCGCCGCGAACGCGGCACGGCACACCTCCTGATCCCCGGCCCGGGAGTGCCTCAGCTTTTTGCTTAGTGCGTTGTGGCAAACCGGATCTCGTTCGAGGGCGTGCGGCACGGGTGACCATCTGTACGGAGGTTCGGGTATGGCCGCGGGCATGAAGGAACG
>NZ_JBEXSH010001396.1:0-1450 GCF_040613555.1 Streptomyces sp. NPDC006265 | reverse complement strand
TCCTCTTCCGCGGCCGCCTCCCGGGGTGCCTCCGGGGGTGCCGGAGAAGCCCACCCGGCCGGGGCCGGCTCCCGCGTCGCTTCGCCGAGCACCGTGCGTGCCGCCTCGGCGGGCGGTATCCCGGTCGCCGTCAGGGCGCACATCCGCTCCAGTCGTGCCACGTCCGTCGCCGTCCAGCGTCGGTGCCGGCCGCCGGTGTGGGCGTCGGGTCCGAGGCCGTAGCGGCGGTCCCACGTGCGGACCGTGGTGGGTGCGACCCCCAGCCGCCTGGCCACCTCGCCGGTGGTCAGCCCGGCGCCGAGCGGCGCGCCCCCGCGTCCGCGGTCCTCGCTGTCCCGTTCGTGTACACCCATACCTCCGACTGTACGACGCATAAACGACGCATGTTGAGCTGCGTCGTTCATGCGCCGAACACTGGCTCAGAGCGCATGGTCGCGGCTCGGAACAGCGCGACCGGTGCGGTTCGGCAGACGGCCTTCCGTCCCCGCACGACGCACTTGCAGGAGGAACCAGGCCATGATCACGAACACGCGACTCACCGCGCCCGTCGCGCCCGTCGCGCCCGCGGAGGAAACGCGGTACGAGGAGGAGCTGGCCCGTGGCCTCCTCGCCGCCGACGAGGAGGCGTTCGCCGCGATCTACCGGCGCTGGGGTTCGCTCGTCCACACCATGGCCACCCGACTGCTCGGTGACACCTACGAGGCGGAGGACGTGACCCAGCAGGTCTTCCTCGGCGCCTGGCACGGCCGGGCCGGGTTCCGCCCCGAACGGGGTCCGCTCGGCGCCTGGCTGGTCGGCATCACGCGCCGCAAGATCGTCGACGCGCTGGCGGCGAGGACGCGGCGGCTGACGCTCATCGACTCGGCCGGCCGCGACGCGGACACCGGCGGGCCCGACGAGACGGCACCGGACCGCGTCCTGGACCGGGTGCTGCTGGTCGACGCCCTGGCACGGCTGCCGCGGCATCAACGGGAGGTGCTGTGCATGGCCTTCTACGAGGACCTGACCCAGGCGCAGATCGCGGAGCGGACCGGCATGCCCCTGGGGACGGTCAAGAGCCACGCCCGCCGTGGCCTGCACCGGCTGCGCCTGGTGATCGAGCAGCCCCCGGTCCCCGGCACGGACCTGTAGCGGTGACGCCGTACCCGCATCCGCGGCGGCCCCCACACCTGAAAACAGGACCGAGACTCCGCACCGTACGGAGACTCCGTTCGAAGGGATGATTCCCATGACCTCTCACACCCGGCTCGCCATCGCCGCCTCGGCCGGTGCCTGCGCCCTGGCCCTCGGCGTCTGCGCGCCCGCCCTGGCCGACCAGCAGGACAAGGCCATGGTGTCCGTCTTCCACGGCATCCCCGGCATGACCGTGGACGTGTACGCCAACGGCGACGAACTGATCGGCGACTTCAAGCCTCGCCGCGGCCGTACGTGGCAACACCCACACCGGGCC
>NZ_JBEXSH010001395.1:0-1450 GCF_040613555.1 Streptomyces sp. NPDC006265 | reverse complement strand
CTCCTCCCCCACCGCCACGGAAACCGCGCGGTGGGAAATGATCAGCGAGGGCGCGGGACCGCGTACCGGTACGTGGCGGTGTACCGGCACGCAATGTTCACGCCACCGGCGGGACATGCAGTGTTCGCTGTCCGCCAGACGGACCTCGGGGGCGGTGTGCCCCGCCCGCCGGATACGGTGGAACCACCATGAGCGCTTCGCAGACCTCGTCTTCCGACGTCCCTGCCGACGTCCCCACCCTCCTTGTGAAGATCTTCGGCAAGGACAGGCCGGGCATCACCGCCGGCCTCTTCGACACCCTCGCCGCCTACTCCGTCGATGTCGTCGACATCGAGCAGGTCGTCACCCGTGGCCGGATGGTGCTGTGCGCGCTCGTGACCGAGCCGCCCCCCAACCTGGAGGGCGATCTGCGGGCGACGGTCCACAGCTGGGCCGAGTCGATGAAGATGCAGGCGGAGATCATCTCCGGCCTCGGCGACAACCGCCCGCGCGGGCTGGGCCGCTCCCTGGTCACCGTGCTCGGGCACCCGCTCACCGCCGAGGCGACGGCCGCGATCGCCGCCCGGATCACGAAGACCGGCGGCAACATCGACCGTATCTTCCGGCTCGCCAAGTACCCCGTGACCGCCGTCGAGTTCGCCGTCTCCGGCGTGGAGACCGAACCGCTGCGCACCGCACTGGTGACGGACGCGGCACGGCTCGGCATCGACGTGGCGGTCGTCGCCGCAGGCCTGTACCGGCGCGCGCAGCGCCTGGTCGTCATGGATGTCGACTCGACGCTGATCCAGGACGAGGTCATCGAACTGTTCGCCGCGCACGCCGGCTGTGAGGACGAGGTCGCCGAGGTGACGGCGGCCGCGATGCGCGGGGAGCTGGATTTCGAGCAGTCCCTGCACGCCCGCGTGGCGCTGCTGGAGGGGCTGGACACCTCGGTCGTGGACAAAGTGCGCAGCGAGGTGCGGCTGACGCCGGGCGCCCGCACACTGATCCGTACGCTGAAGCGGCTCGGCTACCAAGTCGGTGTCGTCTCGGGCGGCTTCACCCAGGTCACGGACGATCTGAAGGAGCGGCTCGGGCTGGACTTCGCTCAGGCCAACACCCTGGAGATCGTCGATGGCAGGCTGACGGGCAAGGTCACCGGCGAGATCGTCGATCGTGCGGGCAAGGCCCGGCTGCTGCGCCGGTTCGCCGCGGAGGCGGGTGTGCCGCTGTCGCAGACCGTGGCGATCGGTGACGGTGCCAACGATCTGGACATGCTGAACGCGGCCGGTCTCGGTGTCGCCTTCAACGCCAAGCCGGTGGTGCGCGAGGCCGCGCACGCCGCGGTGAACTTCCCCTTCCTCGACACGGTCCTGTACCTGCTGGGCGTCACGCGCGAAGAGGTCGAGGCGGCGGACACCCTCGACATCGTCTGAACCGGGATCGGTCGGACAGGGCCCGGCGCCGCACC
>NZ_JBEXSH010001394.1:0-1450 GCF_040613555.1 Streptomyces sp. NPDC006265 | reverse complement strand
GGCGTCCTGCGCGAAGGCGGACGTGTAGCCCATGGAGCCGGAGTTGAGGCCGTTGGCGCCGAGCTTGCTGCGAAGTGCCTGCGTGGTGAGGATTGTTCGCCCTCACCGGGGCCGTCGAGGAGCAGCCGGAACGCTCGTGAACGCGCCGGGCCACCGGTCACCGGCTGTCGCTGGCCTCCGTCTCGGAGAGGGCGGCACGCCCGGCCTCGAGGCGCGCGACCGGGACGCGGAACGGTGAGCAGGAGACGTAGTCGAGACCGGCAGCGTGGAAGAAGTGCACCGAGTCCGGGTCCCCTCCGTGCTCGCCGCAGACGCCGATCTTCAGGTCGGGCCGTGCGGCCCGGCCCTCGGCGACCGCGATCTCGACCAGGCGCCCCACGCCGTCACGGTCGATCGTCTCGAACGGGGAGACCGTGAAGATGCCCTTGTCGAGGTAGGCGGAGAAGAACGCCGCCTCGACGTCGTCGCGGGAGAAGCCCCAGGTGGTCTGGGTCAGGTCGTTGGTACCGAAGGAGAAGAACTGCGCCTCCTCGGCGATACGGCCTGCGGTGAGGGCGGCCCTGGGCAGCTCGATCATCGTGCCGACCGGGCATGCGACCGGGACGCCGGACTCCTTGGAGACCTTGGCCAGGACCTGCTCCACCTCCTCGCGCACGAGCCGCAGCTCCTCGACCGTGTCGATCAGCGGCACCATGATCTCCGTCCGCGGGTCCCCGCCCACTCGCTTGCGTTCGACGAATGCCTCGGCGATGGCCCGTACCTGCATGGCGACCAGGCCAGGCGCCACCAGGCCCAGGCGTACGCCGCGCAGGCCGAGCATCGGGTTCTCCTCGTGCATGCGATTCACGGCGTCCAGCAGCTCGGCGTCGTGCGCGCTGGGAGGGTTGCCGTGTGCCTCGGCGGCGGCGATGCGGACGGCGAGCTCGGTGCGGTCGGGCAGGAACTCGTGCAGCGGCGGGTCGAGGAGGCGGATGGTGACCGGCAGGCCGTCCATCGCCTCGAGGATGCCGACGAAGTCCTGCCGCTGCAGGGGCAGCAGCGCGTCGAGGGCACGTTCCCGGTCGGCGTCGGTACCGGCCAGGATCATCGCTTCAACCAGTTGCCGGCGGTCGCCGAGGAACATGTGCTCGGTGCGGCACAGACCGACACCTTGGGCGCCGAACCGGCGGGCGCGGGCGGCGTCCTCGGGGGTGTCGGCGTTGGCCCGCACTTCCAACCGCCGTACGCCATCGGCCTGTCGCATGGCATGGGCCACCGCGTCGACCAGCCCGGTCGAGCGCTCACCTTGCCTGCTGCCCTCGAAGTACCGCATCACAGGGGAGTCGATCAGTGGAGCCGCGCCCGCGTAGACGGCACCGTCGGAGCCGTCCACGGAGATGACCGTGCCTTCCTCGACGGTGCTGCCGCCTGCCGTGAACCGGCGCCCTTGCGGGTCGACTGCGATCTCTTC
>NZ_JBEXSH010001393.1:0-1451 GCF_040613555.1 Streptomyces sp. NPDC006265 | reverse complement strand
GTCGTTGCCCACCACGAACCAGCGCCGTACCCCGCGCTCGCGCGCCAGCAGATCCATCGCCGGCCGGAGCTGGTCGCGCGGGGTCTCGCTCGTCACCCGTGCGCCGCGGTGCCATGGCCAGGTCGGCGAACCGGTCAGCGAAGTCCGCGCCCGCCGTCACCGTCAGCTCGTCGGCCAGCTCGGCGAGGTAGGGGTCCCGCAGGGGGACCCCGTGCCGGAGCCGGGCGACGAGGTCGTCGGCCACCCGGTCCCAGTCGCGGTAGGCGCTGCGGGCCCGTTCGTCGGTGAACAGGTACCGGAGCAGGTTGGGCCGCTCGTCGTCGAGCAGGCCGAGGGGGCCGACCAACCGGTCGTACCCGGCCGTGTGGGCGAGGATGTCGCCGATCCAGTTGACCACCAGTGCGGGAGCCGGCTCCAGGTGGTCCAGCACGGCCCGCACGGTGGGGCGTGCCGCGCGGCTGAGTGACGGGGCCGCGGCGCAGACCAGCGGATCGCCGCCGTCCGCCTCCTTGGTGAGGCGGCGCAGCAGTATCCGGTCGGCGAGGGAGAGGTGCAGGGCGTCGGCGAGGGCGCCGAGCACCTGGGCGGACGGGTTGCGGTCGCGGCCCTGTTCCAGCCGGGTGAGGTACTCGACGCTGACGCCGGCGAGCGTGGCCAGCTCGGCACGCCTGAGGCCCGGGGTGCGGCGCCGGGGGCCTGCGGGCAGACCCGCCTCGGCCGGGGTGACGGCTTCACGCCAGGTGCGCAGGTACGTGCCCAACTCGTTGTCGCTCACCCGCCGAACGTACAGCGCGGCCGGGCCCGGAGGGTGGCCCCGTCACTACCAGGCTCCGGCCGGTCTCCCTTCCGGGCCGCGCGGCCCTCAGGGTGGAGGGCATGACGAATGACACCGCCACCACCGCCCTGCCGCTGGCTCCCGGTCAGTGGGCCCTCGATCCGTTCCATTCCTCCGTCCACTTCACCGTCCGGCACCTGGGCATCGCCAAGGTGCGGGGGCGCTTCGCGCGACTGGAGGCCGGACTGTTCGTCGGGGAGCAGGTCGAGGACGTGCGGGTCTCCGCGGCGGTCGACCTGGCCTCGGTCGACACCGGCAACCCCGACCGGGACGCACATGTCCGCGCCTCCGACCTGCTCGATGTGGAGAAGCGCCCGACGATGACGTACCGCTCGACGCGGGTGTCGGGCGAGGGCGAGGACTGGGCCATGGAGGGCGAGCTGACGATCGGCGACGTGACTCGCCCGGTGACGTTCGCCGTGGAGTTCGGCGGGCTGGTCGACGTGCCCATGGACGGCAGCCGGCATGCCGGGTTCGAGGCGACGGGCGAGATCCGGCGGAGCGATTTCGGGCTGGACTTCGCCCCCGGTCTGCTCGGCGACGTGGTCAAGATCCAGCTCGACATGCAGTTCGTGGAGCCGAAGACGGCCTGACCGCACCCGAAACGCGCCGTGCC
>NZ_JBEXSH010001392.1:0-1452 GCF_040613555.1 Streptomyces sp. NPDC006265 | reverse complement strand
CGCAGCCGCGGCGCGCGGTATGCGGCCACGAGCGGCTGGTCACGGCCTTCGGGGTCGGTCAGCAGCACGCCGTCGCGGCCGCTCGCCCGCAGGGCGCCCAGCAGGCGTCCCACGGTCGGCTCCTGAAGGAACGGCAGGTCGGCGGAGAGCACCACGACGTGCTCGGCCGTGGTGTGGCGGAGCCCGGCGTCGAGCGCGGCGAGCGGTCCGCCGCCGGGCGGGTCCTCGCGGGCCCAGGTCACGGGCCGTGCGGTCGGCCGGGGCGCGGCGACGACGACGGTGCTCCGGGCGCTGCCACAGGCGGCGAGGACACGGTCGAGCAGGGCCCGGCCGCCCACGCGCACTCCGGGTTTGTCGGTGCCGCCGAGGCGCCGGGCGGCACCACCGGCGAGCACGACGGCGTCGTACCCGGCGAGGTCCGCGCCCTGGTCGGGGTCGGTGCCGGTGCCGGTTGCTCCGCGGGGCTCGTAGGCGGTCACCCCCCGAGTATGCGTGCCCCCGCGATCACAGGGAACGCGGGGGAACCGATGCGATCACGGGGTCCGGTGCACGGGCGGAACAGCGGTCTTGGCGTCCGCGCGGTGGCAGAAGGGAAGCCGGCGCGTCCGCGCGAGATCAGAGCGTCCGCAGCAGCACCGCCGGTTGTTCCACGCAGTCCGCCACGTACCGCAGGAAGCCGCCCGCCACGCCCCCGTCGCACACCCGGTGGTCGAAGGTGAGCGAGAGCTGCACGACCTGCCGCACGGCCAGCTCGCCCTCGTGCACCCACGGCTTGGGGACGATGCGGCCGACGCCGAGCATGGCGGCCTCGGGGTGGTTGATGATCGGGGTGGATCCGTCGACGCCGAAGACCCCGTAGTTGTTCAGTGTGAAGGTCCCGCCGGTGAGTTCGCCCGGTGTCAGCGTCCCCGTGCGGCCCGCCTCGGTCAGCCGCGCGAACTCGGCCGTCAGCGACTCGGCGTCCCGCGCGTGCGCGTCCCGTACGACCGGGACGACGAGGCCCCGGTCGGTCTGCGCCGCGAAGCCCAGGTGCACGTGGTCGAACCGGACGACCTCCCTGGCCTCCGCGTCCACCGTCGAGTTGAGCTCGGGGAAGCGGGCGAGGGCCGCGGTGCAGATCCGGGCCAGCAGGGCCAGGAGGGAGATCTTCGGGCCGCCGGCCGCGTTCATGGCCGCGCGCGCCCGCATCAGCTCCGTGGCGTCGGCGTCCACCCAGCAGGTGGCGTCCGGGATCTCGCGGCGACTGCGCGCCAGCTTGTCGGCGACGGCGCCCCGGATGCCCTTGAGCGGGGTGCGGATCTCGCCGGGGGCCGCTGCCGCCGAGGACCGGGACGCGGGGGCCGGGCCCGGTGCCTGCGGCACGCGCGGGTGCGGCTCGGCCGCCAGTGCCGCCGTAACGCCCTGGCCGGCGGCGCGCAGCGCGTACTCGACGTCCGCCCGCAGGATCAGCCC
>NZ_JBEXSH010001391.1:0-1455 GCF_040613555.1 Streptomyces sp. NPDC006265 | reverse complement strand
GGTGGCGTCCTGCGCGAAGGCGGACGTGTAGCCCATGGAGCCGGAGTTGAGGCCGTTGGAAGGACGACGACCAGGTCTACGTGCGGGCCTCGACGGTGATCGTGCCGTTCGACTTCGAGACGCAGCGCCCACGCCGGATCACCGCGGAGGAGCGTGAGTTCCTCCGCGAGTACATGGATGGCGCCGAGGAGAAGGCCGTCGCCGCATGACGGTGCTCCACCTCGCCGACGAGGGGGAGGCGGCGGATCTCGCGGCCTTCCTCTCCCGGCTGCTCCACTACGACCGCGGTGCCGCGGTGCGTCTGCAGGCGGCGGGCACCGCACTGGCCGTCTTCGGGCGTCCGCCGTCCTTCGAGGTGCTCGCGGTGCGGGCGGTGCGGATGGCGAAGCCGTACGAGAAGGGTCTTGAGGTCACGCTGGACGTGACCGTGTCCGCCGGTGAGCTCCTGGAGACGGTGGACGAGAAGGCCGGCACGGCGCTCGTGCCGAGTGCGGTGACCGGGCCGCCGTGGGCGGGTGTGCTGCCGCCTCGCGGGCACTGGCGCTCCGAGCCGGGGCTTCCCGCGCCGGACGCCCTGCGGTCCCTGGTCGCGGCCGTCGTCGCCGAGTTCCGGTCCCGTACACAGGAGTTGCCCGCCGAGCGGCGAACCCGGGCCGAGCTGGACCGGATCGGCGCGGACATCTGGTCCCGGACCGTCGGGGAGACCCGGCTGCCCGTCCGGGCCGTGCACGCGGCGCAGTCCCTCGGCTTCCTGAGGCCCGGGGCGCCGCTGGGGCTGCTCTCGTCGGGCGCGTGGCTGCGGCTGCGCACGCCGTACGGGTCCATCGCCGTACGACGTGCCGGGCTCGGGGCGCTGGACGTCAGCGTGCGCTGACCGGGCCGTCGACGGCCGTCAGCCCTCGGTGTTGACCATCGAGGCCGCCGCGTACGTCAGGTACTTCCACAGCGTGTGCTCGTGCTCCTCGGACAGACCGAGCTCCTCGACCGCGACACGCATGTGCTTCAGCCACGCGTCGTGCGCCGCACGGTCGACCGCGAAGGGCGCGTGCCGCATCCGCAGCCGCGGGTGGCCGCGGTTGTCGCTGTACGTCGTGGGGCCGCCCCAGTACTGGATGAGGAACAGCACGAGGCGCTCCTCGGCCGGGCCCAGATCCTCCTCGGGGTACATGGGCCGCAGCAGCGGGTCCTCGGCGACCCCCTCGTAGAAACGGTGGACGAGCCGACGGAAGGTCTCCTCCCCGCCGACCTGCTCGTAGAAGGTCTGCTCCTGAAGCGTGCCGCGCCGAATCTCATTCACGCGATCCATGGTCTCAGACGCCCCGGCATAGGACTCAAGACCTAGGACCCCGCCGCTGCTGTCAGGGCCCTGCCCCTACTGTGGAGCCGATCGTGCTCTCCATCAGGGCGTTGTCGTACGCGTCGCCGACGGAGCCGATCGAGGCCGCGATGCCGGCC
>NZ_JBEXSH010001390.1:0-1456 GCF_040613555.1 Streptomyces sp. NPDC006265 | reverse complement strand
GCCGTGTCGATCTTGTGGTCGCCGACGGAGCCGAGGCAGGCGAGGATCGCCAGACCTGCCGCGTCCGCTTCCAGCGGCGCTGACTCAAGAGATCGCAGAGCGATCTGAGGCGATGTGAGGACCTCGTCAGCGTGTGGGCCATATGCCCGTTCCGCGCAGATTCTCATCGGAGTGCCGATCAGATGTGGTCGGTAAACAAATGCGAGTTGACCAGTTCGCGACTGTAGTGTGACGATCTCGGCCCTCACCGCAGGGGAGGGCGGGCCGGCCTGGAGGGGCTGGGAAGGCGTCGAAGAGGGGGGACCGTGCAGCGCGTCAGTCAGCGCGTAGCGAGCACGCGGCCCGCGCTGTTCGACGGCGCCCTCCCGCATCAAGGCCTGCAGATACCGGTGAGCGGTCGGCGCGGGAAGCCCCGCGGACTCGGCGACCGAAGCCAGAGGATGTTCACCCGGCCCGAGACGGATCAGCGCACTGAGCACCGCCATGGTGCGTGCCACGGCGCCGCCCGTGCGGTCGGACGGGGTGGCAACGGGATGCAGCAACGCGAACTCCCCCTCGCGGTGGTTGAGGACCTTCGCGTCTCCCACAACGCGGATTCGATCCAGTGCGCGATTCTTCCCGGCCAAGATCCCGCTCACCAGGCTCTGAATTTTCCGGTCCTCGAATTTCAGGAGCGAGCGCTTCCGGTATATCGCTGGACCAGTACGGGGATGGCAACACGGGGAAGGGTTCAAAGTTGAATCAGAAGGAGGCGTTGCAGCAGCTGCTGCAATGGAAGCGCGGAGAGATAGACCCTGTCGAGCTCGGCTGGCCCAAGCGCACCGGCCGGGGGCGGCGCTCACGCGGACTGTCCCAGGCGCAGGTTGCCCAGGCGCTGTTCGTCACGGAGAAGACCTACGCCGAGTTCGAGCGCGGGAACACACCCCAGCCGAGCACCGAGTTCCTCGACAACGTGGCCAGGGTGCTCAACATGAACGAGCGCGAGCGGACTGCGTTCTACGTCTACGCGATCGGCTACGAGCCTCCGTTCCCTATGGACCCGATGGCCGGGACGAACGTCGATCCGGCGTGGCAGGTGGCTGTCAACGGCGTCTCTGGGCAGCCCTGTTACATCAACGACGTGGCGTGGAACGTGCTGGCCGCCAACGATGACTTCAAGCTCATGTTCCCGCAGCCCGAAGGAAAGTCCCCGGAGCTGCCCGAACGCAACCTGATCCGGTGGATGCTGCTGCGCGAGGACGCGCGCGAGCACCACCTGGTCGACTGGGACACGCGCTGGGCGCCGCAGGTCGCAGCCCAGCTGCGCACGGCGGTCGCCGCGCACCCCGACAACGCGGACCTCCGGATGCTCGACAAGGAAGTCAACGACGACCCGGTCGCTGGTCCGATCTACCGAGACCACAGCCTCGCGTACATCCACCCCGACGGCGACGCGCGGCCGATGCGGCACGCCGGC
>NZ_JBEXSH010001389.1:0-1457 GCF_040613555.1 Streptomyces sp. NPDC006265 | reverse complement strand
AGGGGAGGAGGTTCGGGTGGTCCGGGTACAGCTCCCACAGGATCGCCAGGAGCGCCTTGTTGCTTCCCCTCCATGGTGACGGAGTCGTAGCCGCACTCCCGGAGCTGCTCCAGCACGGCGTCGTAGAACTCCTGTTCACGCTCGGGCGTGATCTTGGAGCGGCGCGTGACACCGACCGGCTCGGGCCGGTCCGCAGCCTGCGACGTCATGGGCGGTGCTCCTGGCTTTCGTCGGGCGGCCGGAAAATTCCCGGCCTGCGATGTGTTCTACGTCTATCGATACGCCAGTGTACCGGTACGCGGCCGTATCGGTACACTGGCGTATCGGTACGCTCTCGTACCGATAACAGCACCACCGTCACCGAAGGGGCCGGGGGATGAATGCCCGCACCGAGCCTGCGCCGGCGGGGTCCGACGCGATAGCGCGACCGCCGCTCGTCCGGGAGCTCCTGCTCGTCGCAGGGCTCTTCCTCGTCTACAAGTTCGGCCGGCAGCTGGCCACGGGCCATACCGGTGAGGCCTTCCACCACGCTCAGCGCGTGTGGGACGTCGAGCGAACGGTCCATCTGCCCGGCGAGGGGGCGGTGCAGTCCCTGCTGCTGCACGGCGACGGCCTGGTGCACCTCGCGAACACCTACTACGCGGCCGTCCACTTCCCGGCCACGGTCGCCTTCCTGGTCTGGCTCTATCTGCGCCGCCCGGCCCACTACGTGTGGGCCCGCCGGGTGCTGGCCGCCCTCACGGCCGCAGCGCTGGCGCTGCACCTGCTGTTCCCGCTCGCCCCGCCGCGCATGCTGGCGGCGACCGGTCTGGTCGACACGGCACGGGTGTACGGGCCCTCGGTGTACGGCGATCCCGCGACGGACTCCCTGTCGAACCAGTTCGCGGCGATGCCGTCGCTGCACTTCGGCTGGGCGCTGATGGTGGCGATCGGCCTGATCGTCGCGACCCGCTCCCGGTGGCGGTGGCTGTGGCCGGCCCATCCTCTGCTGACGCTGCTGGTGATCGTCGGTACGGCGAACCACTACTGGCTCGACGCGATCGTGGCGGCCGCCCTGGTGGGCCTCGCGCTCACGGTGATCCTCCCCCGGACTCCGTCCGGGGGGACCCCGGTCTCGCTTCGCTCGCCCCACCGCACGGCGCGTACGGCCGGCCGGGCGCAGGGCAGCCTCGTACCGGCCCAGCGGGGGGAGCAGGCACTCGTGGGAGCGGGCCGATGAACGCCGTCCTGATCGCCGTCGCCCTGTCCCTCGTCTCCGCCGTCGCCTACGCGGCCGCCGCGGTCGCCCAGGAGCGGCTCGCGTCCCGCTCCCCCGGCGCCGGCACGCTGCGGCTGCTCGGCAGCGGCGCCTGGTGGTGGTCGGTCGGGCTGAACGCGTCCGCCGCGCTGCTGCACGTCGTCGCCCTCCGGTACGGTCCGCTGACCGTCGTCCAGCCGCTCGGCGCGCTCACCCTGGT
>NZ_JBEXSH010001388.1:0-1458 GCF_040613555.1 Streptomyces sp. NPDC006265 | reverse complement strand
GCACTGGCCGCCGTCGCCCTGACGTCCCTGCGCGGCAGCTACTACGTGCCCGTCGCCTCGGGCCTGCTGAACGAGCCCGGCACGCGGTCCGGCGTGATCGCCGGCCTGCTGCTCCTGCTCGTGCCGGTGCTCGGGTTCCTCGGCCAGTGCGCCCGGATCGGGGCGGTGCACCGCGACCGGCGGCTGGCCGGGCTGCGGCTGGCCGGGGCGACACCCTGGCAGGTGCGGCGGATCGCCGCGCTGGAGACCGGGCTCGCCTGTCTGCTGGGCTCGGCGGTCGCCGCCGTCTTCACCGTGCTGCTCCTGCTGCGCCTGTGGGACCGGCCCACGGCCCTGGCCTGGGCGGGGATCGCCCTGGTCGCCGTCGCCGTACCGCTGCTGGGCGCGGCGGCGGGCGCGCTGGCGCTGCGCCGGGTGGTGGCCTCACCCCTCGGCTGGGTCCGCCGGACCGCGCCCGCCACCGGACGGGGCCCGGGGCTGCTGTTCCTGTCGGGGCTGCTGCTGGTCGGGGTGGCGACGCTGTTCGCCGTGCTCAGCACGTCCTCGGCCGCTTCCAACCGGCCGAGCACCGGGCTGCCGCTGACGATGGTGGGTGTGGTCCTCGCGGTCGGCGCGGGCGCGGTGTGGCTGTCCGGAGCCATGGCCAAGGTCACCGGGCGGGTCCTGGCGGCCCGGGCCCGGTCTGCGGCGATGCTGATCGCGGCGGAACGGCTGCGCGACGACCCCTGGGCGACCGCCCGGACGCACGCGGCGGTGCTGCTGGTGACGGTCGTCGGGACCGGTTTCATGGGCATTCGGGAGGTCTTCCTGGATGTGGTGCGCTCCAGGGAGAACCTCACCGAGAGCCTGGGCTACTACACCCTGGGCATCAACCTCACCGGCGCCGCCGTCGCGATCGCCCTCGCGATCACGCTGTCCGGACTCGCCGTCGGCACCGCCGAGTCCCTGGCCACCCGCCGCCGGGGCCTGGCCGCGCAGGCCGCCGCCGGGGTGCCGCGCGCGGTGCTCGGCCGCTCCCTGCTGCTGGAGACCGCGCTGCCGCTGGCACCGGCGGTGCTGCTCGCGGGCCTGGGCGGAACGGCCATCGGCACCTGGTACGCGTGGCTCGGCCATCGCCCGGTCCCCTGGGTGACGACCCTGGTACCCCTCGCGGTCTACGCCGCCTGCCTGCTGGCCGCGGCGACCTCACTGCCGCTGCTGGGCCGCTCGGTGCGCCCCGGGGAGCTGCGCTACGCATGACGCGGGACGGGCGGGGCCACCCATGACCGGCCGGCCCCGGGGGAACGGGAGTTTCCCGGGGCCGGTGGCGCCGTGCGGGCTCAGGGAATTCCCGGGACTGTGGACCCGTGCCGGTGCAGGGGGTTCCCGGGCTGGGGGCCCGTGCGGCGCAGTTGACCACCGGCACGGCGGGCCCGTACGGGCCCAGGCGATTCCCAGGACGGTGGCCTGGGACCGCCC
>NZ_JBEXSH010001387.1:0-1460 GCF_040613555.1 Streptomyces sp. NPDC006265 | reverse complement strand
GGAAGTGGGCCGTAGTGGTAAACGTCGCTGGAGCGTGCGCAGTTGGGGCAGCGGGCCTTCGCGTGGTGTCCCCGGTGTTCAGGTCCGTCATGAGGCGCCTCCGTCCAACGAGCTCTCACGGCGGATGTTTGCGGCGGCCGCCGCTCCAGGGGCCGGAACCTGAGGTGGGGGGCCGGGGCGCGGGTGTTCTTCGGCAGGCGCGGGTTCCTCCCGCTCGGGCGGGGCACCGGGCATCTGCCGCAGGCCGCGCAGCGGAGAGAGCGCCAGGACCAGGAGCGGCACAGTGAGCAGAAAGGCACCGACGACCAGGGCGGCCCGGACACCGGCCCACGTCCCCAGTGCGCCGGCGAGCAGCGCGCCGACCGGCCTGGCACCCGCGGTCAGCCAGGTGCTCACCGCCTGCATCCGTGCCTGCATGCGGGAGTTGGTGATGATCTGACGGATTGACCGCTGGGTGGTGCCCGCCGCACCGGCGCACGCCAGCTGCACGAACAGCGCCGCACCGATCACGATCTGCCAGTCAAGGCCGGGAGAGGCGAGCAGCAGCGGAATCTGGGTCACCGGCGTGATCGCGAGCGCGGCCAGCATCATCGGCCCGGGCCCGATCCGTCGAGCAAGGGCAGGGGCGAGGAGCGCGCCGGCGGCCGCGCCCAGGGCGCCATGCCCCAGCACGACACCAAACGCCGTGGTGCTCATCGCAAGGGTGCGCAGCAAGTACAGCGCCCACAGTGTGTTGAGCAGTGCGAGGGCGAAGGAAGTCGACGCGTTGACCAGCGTCAAGGTGCGCAGCCGGTCGTCACTGCGTACATACCGCACGCCCTCGCCGATCTCCGCCCACAGCCGACGCTCCCCGGTACGTGCCCGGTCAGTCTTGGGCGTGCGGATGCGTGCGGTGCACCAGGCACTGATGAGATAGGAGAGGACGTCTCCGAGCAGAGCTCGGGCCGGTCCGACCAAGGCGGTCAGAACGGCGCCGAGGTTGCTGCCGCCGGTCGCGGAGAGGGCGAAGAGTGCCCCGACCCGGCTGTTGCTCCGCTGGATCAAGGACCGGTCGACCAGGCTGGGCAGGATGCTGATGGCCGCCGCGTCATGCACCACGCCCGCGGCGCCCTGCACCGCGGCGACCGCCATGAGCTGGGGCAGGGTCAGTGCGTCGAGGGCTGCCGCCACCGGCACCGTGGCCAGTACGGCTGCACTGACCAGATCCCCGATGATCATCTGGCGCTGCTTGGAATGGCGGTCAGCGAGCGCCCCGGCGTGCAGGGCGAGCACCGCGGGTGGCAGCAGTCCAAGGAACGCCAACCAGGCCACCTGAGAGGTGGTGGCGTGCAGCTCCAGGACGGCGATCACCGGGATCACCATCGAGCTGATCGAGCTGCCGGTCACGCTGGCGCTCTGCCCGATCAGGAACGTCCGGAAGTTGCGGTGCCGCCACAGCGACGTCTGGAGCTGAGCGGGAG
>NZ_JBEXSH010001386.1:0-1464 GCF_040613555.1 Streptomyces sp. NPDC006265 | reverse complement strand
GGCGAGTACTTACTGGGTGGCGCCACTTCTTCCTCGTTTCCTTGTCCAGGACAACCCTATTGGGTGCCTGTCCGGAAACTTCGTGGCCCCTCAATCGGCTTTTGGGGCCAGGCGCTGTTCGGTGAGGAACGCGTGGGCTGCGGTGACCAGGGTGACGTGGTGATGCCACCCGGCCCAGGATCGTCCCTCGAAGTGGTCCAGGCCGAGGCCGTGCTTGAGTTCCCGGTAGTCGTGCTCGATCCTCCAGCGGATCTTGGCCAGGCGGACCAGTTCGGTGAGTGGGGTGTCCTCGGGCAGGCTGGACAGCCAGTAGTCGGTGGGTGCTTCGGCGTCCTCGGGCCATTCGACCAGCAGCGTGACCTTGGGCAGGACACCGTCCCAGTAGCCCTCCTGCGTGGCGGCGGCCTGGGCCAGACGGCGGGCCCGGACCCCGGCCGGCCGCACCCGCAGCGCCAGGAAGTGCGAGCGCATCGGTCCGCGGGAGCCTTCCCGCCAGGCGACCTCGGAGAACGCCTGCCGTCCGTGGCCAGCGGCTAAAACGGACACAGAGGACGGCTTGTCGCGGTAGCGGGGCTGCGGCCTGCGGCCGTTTCCGGACCAGGCCGGGGCGGTGGGCCGCGCGTCGTGCGGGTGGACGGTCACGTCCGAACGGATGGCCACGACATATCCGATGCCCCGATCGCTCAGGCCGTCGCGGAAGTCGGCGTTCTGCCCGTAGCCGGCGTCGGCCACCACCACCGGCGGCACCAGCCCCCACCCGGCCAGCTCGTCGAGGGTGTCCAGGGCCAGACGCCACTTCTCCCGGTGCCCGACCTCTGGCGGCATCCCGGTCTTCTGCCGCCGTCCGGCATCGTGCGCCCACTCCTGGGGCACGAACAACCGCCACTGCAACGGACAGGACGCGGTGTCGGAGACCGCGTGCACGCTCACCGCCACCTGGCAGTTGGCCTGCTTGCCCAAAGCTCCGCAGTACTGGTGCGCGACCGCCACCGACATCCTGCCGTCCTTGGGGAACGACACGTCATCTACCGCCCAGGCATCCGGGCCGATCTGCGGCACCATCCGCTCCGCAATCCGCCGCCGCACAGGCACCGGATCCCAGGTCGACTGGTTCACGAACCGCTGCAGGTTCTGCTCGTTGCCGTCCGGCAGCCGCTCGGCCATCGGCTGGACCGACTTCCGTCGGCCGTCCTGCATCAGCCCCCGCAGATAGCAGTCACCCTTCGCCCTCTGATCCTTGCGCGGCACCGAGGCGAAGACGTCAGCCACGAATAACGCCAACTTCGCCCGAGCACGGTTCACTTCATGTGCATCCACACCACCAACATGCCCCCGAACAGGACCGCGAGACAGACCTAACGGAGTCCTACTAGTAGATTGTCGCTGCTAAGTGTGGCTGTGATTGGTGGAGTTGACGGTCGGGCAGCCTCCCCTCGTCGCTTTCACTTAGGCCGGGCGGGGGTG
>NZ_JBEXSH010001385.1:0-1465 GCF_040613555.1 Streptomyces sp. NPDC006265 | reverse complement strand
GCCGCTCGCGCTCGCGGCGGTACACCTCCGCCTTCGCCCGGGCCCAGTCGAGACTCTGCCTGTGGGCCTCTACGTACCGGCGACGCCAGATACGGATGCGGTGCTCGTCGGGAGTCTCCCAGGCGGCGCTGTCCGAGCGTGCGAGACTCCGGCCCGGGCTGACTTCACCGGGGCCCAGCCCCAGCTCGCGGAACCGGCGGATCTCGGCGTCGGCGCTGTCCACGATGACGTCCGGCGGATCAATGATCGTCCGCTGGTGCCTGTCATCCGGATCGAGAGCCCACTCCATGCCCGCGAACTGCGCCAGCACCGCGCGAAGCGTCTGCTCCTCCGTGGTCCTCAGGAAGTCGACGACGAGCATCTGCACCGTGTTGGGGTAGGCGTCGGCCGCCGCGAACCGCAGCATGCGCTTGAGGAACGCACCGCCCGGGCCTTGCTGGCTGCCCGACAGCACCTTCAGCTGCTCCGCCACCCGCCGATCGCTCAGTGCCGCGTTCGCCACGTGGTCGTATATCTGCCTGAATACAGCCATCTCCTCGCTCTCGGCGAGGATTGCATTGATGGCGCGCCGTACCCGCTTCTGGGCCGCCGGAAGGATCTCTGCCGGGGCGGACGGCCGGACCAACTGGCCCGCAGCGGCATGCAGTTCCCGGTAGAGCTCCAGCTGAAGCGCGGAAAGGATGAGGAGATCGCTGGGCTTGACCGGGGTCCGCTTGGCAGCCCGATCCGCGATCGCCAGAAGCTCAGAATCCGACAACTCGGGCATGTTCGAGTGCATGTCATCCCTACCTGGACGCGGAGGAGTTGGGGAGATGTCGCGGGGTGCCGTGCACCAGGCGATGAAATGACAGTACACATTGAAAGCTAATTAAGCAACGTCACTTTAGTGCAGAGCCGGGCCTGGCCGGTGCCCGGTCAGCGAGCACGCGTCCTGGCCCGGCCGTTCGGTGCGCTGGGCGGCGCAGGTGGCGAGGCGGGATCGCGTTCGCGGCGCGACGCCCGCCCCGGTCGTCTTGCGTCAGGCCAGGTAGTCGGCGACCAGCTCAGCGAAGTCCTCGGGGGTGAGGACCGTGACGCCGAGCTCGGCCGCCTTGACTGCCTTCGTACTCGGCTTGCCTCCGGTGGACGGTGCGGCGACGAGGATGGACGTCTTCGCGCTGACGCTGCTGCCCGCACGGCCGCCGGCCTTCTCGATCAGGGCGTTCATCTCGGACCGCCCGTAGGCCTCCAGCCGACCGGTCATCTTGCCGGTGACCACCACGACCTTGCCGGCCAGCGGACCTGCACTCTCCGCCGCCGACGCCTCCTGGGGCTCGGTCATGTTGACGCCCGCTGCGATCAGTTTGTCGATGACCGGCGCCAGGGCGACGACCTGCTCGACGATGACCGGGGCCTTCTCGGAGCCGATGCCCTCGACGCCCTGCAGAGCGGCAGCGTCAGCCTGACGGATGGCGTCCATGGTCCC
>NZ_JBEXSH010001384.1:0-1475 GCF_040613555.1 Streptomyces sp. NPDC006265 | reverse complement strand
GGCTTCGTCATCCCCATCGGCAGCCGGTACATGGACATCAACCTCCTGTCCGTCGACGAGAACACCGTCGTCGTCAACTCGCTCTACCCGGAGCTGATCGAGGTCCTGGAGGCGCGTGGCTTCACCGTCGTCCCGGTCCGTCACCGCCACCGGCGGTTGTTCGGCGGCGGCTTCCACTGCTTCACGCTCGACACCGTCCGCCGCGGCGGCCCCGAGGACTACCTCGTCTGATCCCGGCGCCGCGTCACCGTGCCCCGCCTCCCCGATCACGGCAGTCCGCCCCGACGTCAGGAGATCCTTGATGGACACCACCTACCCCTGGCCGCCCGACCAGGCCTTCTGGACCGGCACCTTCCCCGACCACACCACTGGACGGACAACGCCCTTCCTGTTCAAGGGCGTCATCCCGGCCACCGCGGCCGGCCCGGACGACGTCCTGGCCGGATTCGAGGCCATCCGGCGAGCCCACGCCGCGGGGACCGACATCAAGGCGCACGCACGCGTCTACGTGGGGGTGGAGCGTCGCGACGACCTTCTGCCCCAGGCCCTGACCGCGCCCGGCTGGAGCGGGGGCGTGGACGCCTTCGTGCCGTGGATGCAGGACCTCGCCGGCGCCGAGCGGTTCTCCCTGGTCATCAACAACCTGGAGACCGTCAGCCCCGCCCTCGCGTCCGGCCTCGGCACCTTCCTGAAGAGCCTCATCGACGGGTGGGGCCTGCCGCTGGGCGGCGCCGAACAGGTCGCATTCGCCGGGAACTACTCCGGAACCGCCTTCGGGATCCACGAGGGGTACGAGGACGCGTTCCTCGTCCACCTCGGCCCCAACGCGAAGAACTTCTACTGCTGGCCCGCCGAGCAGTACGAGAAGCTCACCGGCGGCAAGCAGGCCACTCTCGGCGAGTACCAGGCGCTGCTGGAGCAGGGCGAGCACTTCCTGCTGGAGCCGGGCGACGCCCTGTTCCTGCCTCGCCGGGTCTTCCACGTCGGCACCCAGGAGACGTTCTCCGTCTCGGTGGCCATGCCGCTGTACACCTACCCATACGCGCAGCTCCTGCAGAGCCGCATCATCCCGGACGTCCTCGCCGAGCTGGCCGGTGACGGGCCCGACGACCCGCTCAACGAGCCCTCCGCGATGGCGGATACGGCTGCGGGGCCCGGGGTGGTCGCCGACCGGCTGACTGGCGTCGGCCGTGAACTCCTGCTCCTCGCCGCCGACCGCGTGCACGGCGCGGCCCGCGAGCACGCCGAACAGCGGTGGGCCACGTTGCTCAGCAACGGCGGCTGGGAGCTCGTCGAAGGCGATCTCGGCCGTCAGGAAGCCGCGGACGCCTTCGACCCCCAGCAGGTCACGCCCGGCGCCGAGATCACCCTGATCGCCCCCTACCGGGTGACCACCCTCAACGGCGACGACGACACGCATCAGGTCCTGATGCGCGGCCACCAGCCGGGCGTCGCCCTCAATGCCGCGGCCCTGG
>NZ_JBEXSH010001383.1:0-1475 GCF_040613555.1 Streptomyces sp. NPDC006265 | reverse complement strand
CACGCCAGATCCTCGGTCAGTCGGCGTGAGACCCCGTCGCGCCGTTCCGAGGACGGACACCCCCCGGCGCAACCCCCCCCACACCCCACGCGAAGGCGAAGCAGACGCGCACCCCCACCCAGCGTCAGAGGAAGCGGACGACCACCCCACCCCGACCGCCGGAGGCACCCGGTAGGGTTCGCCTCCGGAAAGGGGAAGGTGAAGGTACCCGATGAGCAGGGATCGCGACCCTCGAACGCTCCGCAGGCCCGCCCGGAGCGCCCTCATAGCAGCCTCGGCGACCGCTTTGTCGCTGACGGCCAGTGGATGCGTCGTCGTGCACGGCGAACGGGAGATCCTCCCGTCCACGACCCGCGCCGAAGCCGCCAAGGCCCTCCAGGAGTTCACGGCCGCGTACAACGAGGCCGACAAGGCCTACGACAGCACCCTGGACGCCGACCACACCACCGGCGCCCTCGCCGACATCGACACGGCCCGCCTCAAGGCCGGGAAGGCGAACAGCCCGTCCGGCAACCCGAACCACACCCCGCTGACGCTGACGGACCCGAAGTTCACCATCCCCAAGAAGGCCGGCTGGCCTCGCTGGTTCGTCGTCGACGCGGCCGGCAACAAGGGCGGCACCGCCCGCTGGCTCCTGGTGTTCACCCGCAGCAGCCTGGACGACCCGTTCCAGGTGGCGTACCTGACGCTCGTCGCCGCGGGCAAGGTCCCGCAATTCAAGAAGGACGCCGACGGCTGGGCCGAGTCCGTCCCGGTCAAGTCGACCGACCTGGCCGCCGACCCCGGTGACCTGAGCAGCACGTACGCGACGTACCTGAAGAGCGGCGGGGGGGCCTTCACGGAGGGCGCCCACACCAGCCAGTGGCGTGCCCTGCGCGAGAAGAACGCCAAGAAGCCGGGCATGGTCACCCAGTACATCGACGAGCCGCTGACGAACGGCGACTACGCTCCGCTGGCGCTGCGCACGACCGACGGCGGGGCGCTGGTGTTCTTCACCTCGCGCCACTTCGAGAAGCAGACCGCCTACGCGGGCACGTCCGTACCCACCCCGAACAAGGACGTCCTCGCCCTGACGAAGGGCGAGATCAAGCAGTCCTTCACGATGGAGTTCGTCTCCAACGAGGTGGCACTGGACCCCAAGGGCCAGGGCAAGGTGACGATCCTGGGCAGGATCCAGGGCATGACCTCGGCGGAAGGCTCATAGTTCAGGCAGCCCTCACGGCCCGGTCGCCGACGGGCCCAGGCATCAGTGCCGCAGCGGCCAGCCCGACCCCGCAGCGTGATCGGCGTGGCCCTCGTCGGCATAGCGCCCGCACACCTCCGTGAGCACCTCCAGCAGGCTCAGCGGATCCGGCAGCGCGTGCTCGGGCCCGCGCACCCACCGCACCTTCACCATCAACGACAACGTGGCCGGCAAATCCGTCCGCGAGTCGAAGTGGATCGACTGGAACCGCTACGTCGACGAGCAGTCCTTC
>NZ_JBEXSH010001382.1:0-1484 GCF_040613555.1 Streptomyces sp. NPDC006265 | reverse complement strand
GCAGCCTCACCCGCCGTGTCCAGTTCCGCCGTGGACTCCGCCTCCGACCACTGCTCGCCCCGGGCTCCCGCGTCCATCGCCTCGTTGGCCAGCCGGTCCGCGTGTTTGTTCTGCGCCCTCGGCAGCCACTCGTACGTGACCCGCCCGGGTGGGAAGACCCGGGCCGCCTGCGCGGCCAGGGGCTTCATGTCGGGGTGCTTGATCTTCCAGCGGCCCGACATCTGCTCGACGACGAGCTTGGAGTCCATCCGGACGTGGACCGTCGCCGCCGGGTCCAGCGCGTGGGCGGCGCGCAGTCCGGCGAGGAGGCCGCGGTACTCGGCGACGTTGTTCGTGGCGACGCCGATGTACTCGGCGGCCTCCCGCAGGGTCTCCCCCGTCGCCGCGTCGCTGACGACGGCCCCATAGCCGGCGGGCCCGGGGTTGCCCCGCGAGCCGCCGTCGGCCTCGACGATGAACTCCCGCACCGGAAGGGCTCCTTGAAGGCCTAGAGACCGGACTCGGACGTGCGCACCAGGATGCGGCGGCAGTTCTCGCAGCGGAACACCGTGTCGGGTGCCGCCTTGCGGATCTCGGCCAGCTCGGTGATGGCGAGCTCCTGCCGGCAGCCCTGGCAGCTGCGCGCGTACAGCTTCGCCGCGCCGACGCCGCCCTGCTGCCCGCGCAGCTTGTCGTAGAGCTTCAGCAGATCGGCCGGAATGGAACCGGCGACGACCTCGCGCTCCTTGGTGACCGTGGCGACCTCGCCGTCGATCTGCTCGAAGGCGGCGGCGCGGCGCGCGGTCGCGTCGTCGATCTTCGACTGGACGGAGGTGACGCGCTCGGTCAGCTCGGCGACCCGCTCCTGCGCGGATTCGCGGCGCTCCATGACCTCCAGCACCACGTCCTCCAGATCACCCTGCCGCTTGGCGAGGGAGGCGATCTCGCGCTGGAGGTTCTCCAGGTCCTTGGGGGAGGTGACGGCACCCGAGTCGAGGCGCTGCTGGTCGCGGGTGGAGCGCTGGCGCACCTGGTCCACGTCCTGCTCGGCCTTGGTCTGCTCACGGGCGGTGTCGCTCTCCTCGGTCTGCGCGGCCACGAGCAGGTCGCGCAGCTGGGTGAGGTCCTTGGTCAGCGACTCGATCTCGGCGTGCTCGGGCAGCGACTTGCGCTTGTGCGCGAGCTGCTGGAGACGGACGTCGAGGTCCTGGACGTCGAGGAGTCGGATCTGGTCGGCGGGCGCGGCGTTCAGTTCGGGGCTCCAAGGGGATCAGAAGGGGGCGAGGCCGCGTGCGCGGTCCAGGGGTCGGTGACCGTCTTCGAGACGTGGACGCGCAGGTCCCATCCGTGCCGGTCGGAGATCTCGTCGAGCTGGCTCGCGGCCAGCTCGCACCAGGGCCACTCGGTGGCCCAGTGCGCCGCGTCGAGCAGCGCGAGGGAGCTGTGGGCGCGGGCCTCCGAGACGGGGTGGTGGCGCAGGTCCGCGGTGAGGAAGGCGTCGACCC
>NZ_JBEXSH010001381.1:0-1484 GCF_040613555.1 Streptomyces sp. NPDC006265 | reverse complement strand
GCTTGAGCGCGTCCCCGGCGAGGACCGCCCCGCTCTGCAACCGGCCCCGCACGCGCGTGTGCTCGCCGTCGTACGCCCCCTCGACGGCGGAGGTGAGCCGCAGTGCGGCGGCGTACTGCGCGGCGGCGGCGCCGGCCAGCTCGGGCATCCGGGATTTCAGGGAGTCGAGGACGCCGTACGCCGTGCGGGCGAGGACGTGCTGCCGGGCCGCGGGGTCCTGGGCATGGTGGATCAGCCAGGTGCGCAACTGGGCGACGGCGGAGGCCGGCAGGAGCCCACCGCCCCAGGCGGACTCGGGCAGCTCGGGCACGGTGAAGCGCGGCACTTCGCCGAGTCCGGCCTTGGTGAGCAGGGCCCCGTACTGCCGCGACACCTCGTTCACCACTTGGTGGGGCACTCGGTCGAGCACAGTCACGAGGGTGACGTCGAGCTCCTTGGCGGTGCGCAGCATGTGCCAGGGGACGGCGTCGGCGTAGCGGGCGGCGGTGGTGACCATGACCCAGACGTCGGCGGCGCAGATGAGTTCGGCGGCCAGGACGCGGTTGTCGGCGACCAGGGAGTCGATGTCGGGCGCGTCGAGGAGGGCGAGGCCGGGCGGGAGGGTCTCGGCGGTCTCGACGCGCAGTACGCGTGCGGGGTCCTCGCCGGGGAGCAACAGGTCGTCGGTGGAGTCCTGCTGGGGCACCCACACGCGCGTGAGGTCGGGCAGCACCCTCATCCCGCTGAACCAGTGATGGTCCTCCGGATGGCAGACCAGCACGGGGGTGCGTGTCGTCGGCCGCAGCACGCCCGCTTCACTGACCCGCCGTCCCACGAGGGAGTTCACCAGCGTCGATTTCCCGGCTCCGGTCGAGCCGCCCACGACGGCCAGAAGCGGCGCTTCGGGCTCCCGCAACCGGGGCACCAAGTAGTCGTCGAGCTGCGCGAGGAGTTCGTCGCGGTTGGCACGCGCGCGTGGGGCCCCCGCCAGGGGCAGCGGGAAGCGTGCGGCGGCGACACGGTCGCGCAGGGCGGAGAGTGCGTCGAGCAGCTGAGGCCGTACGTCCAAGGTCACCACATGTGAAGAATGCCCAATTTTAGGGGAATTCTGAAGCATATGAGCATGTCTGCGCGCCGACAGAACACAAGGGATGGAAGAGACGACTGGGACACCGGCGCACTCCAGGCATAACGAGTGCACAACACCCGATGCCTCTGACGCCAAAAGCGGTGCACGATTCGTACCTGCCTGCGATTATCAGGACCGCTTCACCGAACCTCCACATCGAGCCACGGAGGTGAAGCAACAGGGACAAGGACGCGGGAGCCCTATCCTTGTCTCCGGCAATGTCACGGATCGGCCCACACCAGGGCACCACGACAGAGGCCACCACACCCGGCCCCCGTAGCTCAGTGGATAGAGCAGGCGCCTTCTAAGCGCTTGGCCGCAGGTTCGAGTCCTGCCGGGGGCGCAAGTCTCCGCCCTCCCCTTGGGGAGGGCTTTT
>NZ_JBEXSH010001380.1:0-1495 GCF_040613555.1 Streptomyces sp. NPDC006265 | reverse complement strand
TGGCCTTCACGGCGGTCTACCGGGGCGCCTCCTCCAACCGGGACGAGCCCACGCCGCCCCCCGCCTCGACCGGCCTGGAACAGGGCGGCGGAGCCGCCCCCTCGGTGTCCGCCGACTACTCCCAGCCGGCCGTCTCGGTGATCCCCCGCAGCCCCTGACCGGAACCCGCCCGTCCTGGTGAGAACCTGTCAAAACTTGTGGAGCAGCCGGGCGTTTACCCGAGCTTCCGGCGACCTACCCTGAAGATATGGGCGGGCCTGGAAACCCACCTGAGGGGAGTCCCGAGGGCGCCCCAGGAGGTGGGGAGGACGAGTACCGATCCGTCGTCTTCGACGAGTCGTTCGTCCGTGCTGCCCGCCTCCAGGAGTTCTCCGCGCAGGAGCGCATCGCCGACCACGCGCCCGCCGTGCGACGCCGGCCGCCCCTGCGCCGGGGCCTGTCCCGGCAGGCCCTGCTCCTGGTCCTGCTGATCGCCATCGCCTTCGGCACCGCGATCTACATGGGCGTACGGCACCCCTACCAGACCCCCGCCGCCCGCGAGCCCATCGAACCCCTGCGGATGACCGTCATCCCGCTCGCCCCCGAGGGCAAGGTGCCCGGCAGGGCCGACCTGGCGTACCTGTACGAGCACAGCCCCGCCGCACAGTTCCGGACCGGCGCGGAGGGCGTACCGCTGCCCGCCTCGCGGCGCACCGCGCACTTCTCGGACAGCCAGGTCGTGAGCGCCCTGAGCACCGCCAAGGACTACATCGTGCGGTCGGCCCTCGACCCGGAGGTGCTCACGGGCGGCGAGGTCAGAGGCGTCCGCGTGCTGCTCGACCCCGAGCAACTGGACCAGTTCGACCAGAGCTTCACCCGCCCCACCGCCGACGGACGCCACGCGCCCACCGGCTGGCTGGTCCGCTTCGACCCCTCGCGCGCCGTGCTCGCCGACCACAAGGTCCGGGTCCAGGGCACCCTGCAGGCCGCCGAGGCCGACTCGTCCACGCTCGAGGTGACCGCCGACCACACGTTCGTGTACGCGCTGCGGGCGACCAAGTCCGGCTCCGGCGGCCAGGAGGTGTCCCTGTTCACCCTCCGGCGCGAGTTGCACTTCCGCTTCGACCGCGACGACCTGCGCCTGCATCAGGCCCAGCTCGTCGTCTCCTACGTCCAGGCCGGCCCGCTCTCCTGCGCCGAGGACTCCACGAACCATCTCCGGCCCCTCCTGGCCGGCCAGACGGCCAAGGAGGGCGGCCCCGCCGGTACCGACCCGTACGCCACGGGCAGCGCCACGGCGCTGTGCGGCACGCTGGCGACGAGCGCGCAGCCGAAGGTCTGAGGGGTCTGAGGGGACCCGGGGGCTAGTGCCGCGGCAGGCAACGTTTGCCCGTTGAGGAGCGGCGTTTGGTGCGTGCTCTCGGCGTGCCGGACGGAAGCCCTCGTACTGGACGTACTCGGGGTTTCGGCCGGTGCGGCGAGTGGGGGTACCCCCTGCTCGAGCGGAGTCGAGAGC
>NZ_JBEXSH010001379.1:0-1496 GCF_040613555.1 Streptomyces sp. NPDC006265 | reverse complement strand
GGTCACCGACATGTCCCTGCTGGGCATCTACCTCAACGCCCATCTCGCCGGTGCCACCGCCGGGACCGCGCGGGTGCGCCACCTGCTGCGCTCGTGCGGTGGCTCGGCGCTCGGCGGCGCGCTGGCCCCGGTCGCCGCCGGGATCGCCGAGTACCGGACGAGCCTGCTTCACATCATGCGGCGCCTGGACGTCTCGGTGCGCCGCTACAAGGTCTACGAGGGCCGCGCCGCCGAGCAGGTGGGGCGGCTGAAGAGCAACGGCAGCCTGGTACGCCGGCCCCCGCTGAGCACCCTGTGGGAGCTGGCGGCGCTGGCGCTGGGGGTGGAGGGCACGTTGGCGGGCTGGAAGACGCTCCACGTTCTGACCGCCACGGACACACGTCTCGACCGACGACAGCTCGACGACCTCATCGAACGCGCCCGGCGGCAGCACGCCACGCTGGAGGCTGCGCCACAAACAGGTCCAGGTCGCCTTCCGCGGGCCCTGAGAGACAGGGCCCGGCTCACCAGAACCTGCTGCTGAGGGCGGGCTGATGGTCCAGTTGCACGGCGTCGCGCAGCCGCAGCGCGATGCTGATGGTGGCACGCAGGGCGGACGGACGGACGCTCTGGGCGGTCTCGGTGGCGAGGACCAGCAGGCAGGCCGCCGCCTGCTCGACGACCGAGACGGGCAGGGTGAAGTCGTTGTCGGCGGCCGTGCGGAACGCCTTCAGGGGGATCGCGGCGCCGTCGATGGCCCGGTGCGCGGCCTGCTCCAGGTGCTGTGCGGCCTGTTCGCACACGGGGGCGGGCAGGGCGATGGTGCGCTGGAACGATGAACTCGTCATGACCCCACTGCTTCCCCGGCGATGGCCGGTTCTGTCGGCCGGTGGCGGGATTTCACCGCCCTGCGTGACCGGCGCGTGGCGAATGTCCGGGAATCGCAACCGCCCTCGGCAACGACCGCTACACCGCGCAGGAGATCCACACGTTCCTGGAGGACTTCGACGGGGAGCAAGGCCCCGGCGACTTCGCCCGCAAGTACGGCATCTCGCCGCAGCTCAAGGAGAAGGTCGCCGACAACCCGGAGTTCGACGTCCTGCCGCGGCGCAGAACACCCCGGCGTCCATCGACATCGGCCCGGTCACCACGGCCCAGTGCGCGCGGGTCGGCTGGGCGACGGTCAGCACGTACCGCGCGTCGGCGACGGAGGGGCCGTGGCGCGGGTCGAAGAATGGAACGGCGGCTCCGACAAGGCCGACTTCACCGCGTACGTCGGCCTCGACGCCACGCGCCCATCCAGTTGCTCGACGTGGACTGCGGGTCCGAGGGCTGAGCAGCCGTCGTCGTACTCTGGGTGCCGGTCGGGCACGGCGCTGAAAAGGAGTACGGATGACCCCCCGTGCGGAGGTCGTGGCCCGGCACACCGGCCGGGCCGTCAGGAATGAGAGGCCGCTGTCGGAAGCTGTCGCCGAAGTCGCCCTCGACGACGGACGGGTCGTGGTCGCCAAGCGGTC
>NZ_JBEXSH010001378.1:0-1500 GCF_040613555.1 Streptomyces sp. NPDC006265 | reverse complement strand
GGTGCTAGTGCCGCGACAGGCAACGTTCGCCCCGTCGCGACGCCCGGCACGCTCCCCCACGCTCTCGACTCCGCTCGAGCAGGGGGTGCCCCCACTCGCCGCACCGGCCACCCCGAGTACGTCCAGTACGAGGGCTTCCGGCAGGCACGCCGAGAGCACGCACCAAACGCCGCTCCTCAACGGGCAAACGTTGCCTGCCGCGGCACTGGACGCTGGGTGTTTCGAACAGGGCGTGGATCACGGGGAGGGCTCTTCGGGTTCGACGGTCTCGACGGGGACGCCGAGGTCGCGTATGGCCACGAGTTCCGCGTCGGGGGTGGCGGTGTCGGTGACGACGGCGTGGTAATCGGCCACGGTGCCGTACGCGTAGGTGGCGGTCTTGCCGAACTTCGAGTGGTCCGCGAGGAGCAGTGTCTGTTCGGCGGAGGCAGCCATGGCCAGCTTCACCTCCACGTAGTCGTTCAGGGGGTGGAAGAGCTGGCCTTCGAGAACGGCGGTGGCGGACATGAGGGCGAGGTCGGCACGGATCTGGGACAGGGCGCGGGTGACGGTGGGGCCGGTGCAGGAGTTGAAGTCGCCGCGGTAGTGGCCGCCCAGCAGGGTGACGCTCACGCCGGGTGCGGGCCCGAGGCGTTGCGCGAGGCCGACGGAGTTGGTGACGACGTGCACCTGGTCGAGTCCGGCCAGCCTGGGGACCAGGGGAAACAGGGTCGTCGAGTCGTCCATGAGGACCGTGCTGCCCGGGCTGATCCGGTCGGCGACGGCCGCGCACAGCGCGTTCTTGGCGGCGAGGGAGCTGTTCTCACGGAAGCGGGTGGCCGTCTCCATGGTGAGGGCGGGGAAGGCGACGGCCCGCCCGCGCTCCTTGCGCAGCAGATGGCGCCCGGCCAGGTCGTCCAGGTCCCGGTGCATGGTCATGAGGCTGACGTCGAAGTGCCGGGCGAGGTCGTCGATGCGGGTCTCGCCGTGGTCGGCGACGTACCGCAGCACGGCCTGCCGTCGCTCCTCGACGGCGGCGGCCGACAGGCGCGTACGGGCGGTCACAGCGCCCCTCCTTCTCGATCGCTCCGGTCTCGCAGTCTCGCACACGGGCCGGTGGCGGCCGGGGCCCTCGCGGCGTCCGCGTTCCGCCTGGCAGGCGCGCCTGCGGGAAGCGGACCGCCGGACACGCGCACGGCTACCGGCCGTCCACGGTGACCAGTACCTTGACCTGCTCCAGGTCCAGGGAGGCGGAGAAGGCCAGCGCGGCCTTTTCCAGCGGGTAGGTGGCGGTGATGATCTCGGCGGTGTCGACGGCGCCGGCGGCGATGAGGGACATGGCGGTGCGGTAGTCCTCGGCCGTGTACATGAGGGTGCCCTCGATGCGGATCTCGCGGTCCTGGACCAGGTCGAGGCGGACCGGGGTGTTGCCGGCGGCGCCCACGCCGACGATCACGATGTGGCCGCCCTTGGCCACGATGTCGACGGCCTGGGTCATGGACTCCCCGCGGGCCGCGCAGT
>NZ_JBEXSH010001377.1:0-1503 GCF_040613555.1 Streptomyces sp. NPDC006265 | reverse complement strand
GCGCGATGACCGGCAGGATCGCGAGGGGGGAGTCGGCGGGTGCCTGTTCGGCGGCCCAGTTGGCGAAGTCGTAGACCTCGTGCAGCGGATCCGGGCCGGCCTCGGTACGGCGGGCGGCGAGCCGGGCGACCATCAGATGGTGGGCGTGGTGGTGGTCGGCGTACCGGGCGCGGACCGCCTCGAAGCCGCGGACCACGTCCTGGTCGGCGCCGGCTTCGCAGTCCAGCATGAGCAGGCCGAGCAAGGGGGTGGGGTCGGCGGGGGCACGGGTCGCGGCGGCCTGGCAGGCCTCGCGGGCCCGGACCGGCTTGGCCTTGCCGTGCAGGGCGCGCCGGACCTGGGCGAGGGCGAGCAGCACGGAGGCGTCGGCGGACTCGGGTTCGGCGAGCATCCACTCCCGGGCCCATGCGGCGCAGTAGGACTCGCGGGCGAGGACGGTGACGCGGTGGCCGCGCCGGTCCCAGTCGTCCCCGGTGTGGGCCAGGAGGGAACGGGCGTTCTGCCAGCGGCCCTGCGCCAGTGCGGCGCGGGCGGCCACGAGCTCGGCGTCGTCGAGGGCCTCGTCGAAGGCCTGCGCCGCACGTCTGCGGCCACGGCCGAGGGGAGGCGGGGGTGGGGACACCGCTAACTTCCTCACACGCTCTTCTTCTGTTCCGGCTCACGGCGACAGGGGGAGCGCGGATGTGCGCGCCGCCATGAACTGATCACGCACAGCCAACCCCCAGCCAACGGTCGTCGTCAAGGGCCGCTAGGGCATTACACGCGTCAACTGTCGTTACTTGTGAGGGAATTGTGATCCAGGAGGCGAGAGAGGCGAGCGTGACGAGCATCCGATTCACCCGTTACGTCCTTTGTGACGTACGTCATAGCGTGACCCGTCGCCGCCCCCGACGATGGCAGGACGTACGGGCGCGCCGGGCGGAGCCGGCCGGTACTGTCGGCCCTACGCAACCGTGAACCCGACCTGACGATCGAGGTACACCGCGTGTCGGTTCCAGTTCTGGCGCTCGCCCTGGGTGCCGCCTGCTGTCTGGGCTTCGGCTTCGTGCTCCAGCAGAACGCGGCCCAGCGCGCCCCGCTGAGCGACTTCCTCTCCTTCCGGCTGCTGCTCGACCTCGTGAAGGTGCCGCGCTGGCTCGGCGGCATCGCGCTGATGGTCGTCGGCATGGGGCTGGGCGCCGCCGCGCTGGGTCAGGGTGAACTGTCGCTGGTGGAGCCGCTGCTGGCGACGAACCTGCTTTTCGCGCTCGCGCTCTCCCGCAAGCAGACCCGGCAGCCGCTCGGCCGTCAGGGCTGGGCCGGCCTCTTCCTGCTGGCGGGCGGAGTGACCGCGTTCATCGCCGCCGGCCGGCCGGAGGGCGGCGCCGCGACGGCCGACCCGGTACGGCAGTGGCTGATCATCGGGATCATGATCGGGCTCGCCCTGGTCCTCACGACCCACGGCAAGCGGTCCCGGGTCGAGCAGGACCGAGCCGAGCGGGCGGCCGTGTGCGTAGTCCAGGC
>NZ_JBEXSH010001376.1:0-1509 GCF_040613555.1 Streptomyces sp. NPDC006265 | reverse complement strand
GGACACCGTGCGCAGGGTGGCGGTGAGGGCGTCGTAGACGGCGCCCGCGGCCGGGCGGTGGAGGGCGTCGGGCAGGTCGGCGAGGGTGAGGCGGCGGCCGATCGCCACGGCGAGGGCCAGCAGCGCGCCGCCCAGGGCCGTGCCCAGGCCGAGGGCGGTGACCGCGCGGCGGCGGCAGGCGGCGACAGCGATCCCGGTGACGGCGAGGACGGCGGTGGCGAGCGGCAGCCAGAAGGCGGCGATGTCCAGCACGAGGTACCCCTTGCGCAGTCGGTCCACGTCCTCGGCCGGGAGCACCGGGATCCGCGTGTGCGTGACCGGGATGCGGTGGGCGAACGGCACGTGGTCGTCGGAGAGCTGCTGCTTGACCCGGGCGATGACGGGGGCGGCGTCGACAGTGACCGGGGCTCCGCGGGTCCCGTCGTCGCGCAGGGCGTGCAGCACCGCGTCGTGCACGGCCCGGTTCGCCGCGTCCCAGGCCGCGCGATACGCCTCGGTGCGGGTGAAGGAACGGGCCGCGTCGTGCACGAAGGGCCCGACCGCCCCGCGCAGCGGGCCGGTGCCGGCCTCGCGCCCGGCCTCCCGCAGGACGCCGTCCGCCGCGGCGTCCGCGACCGCGCGTCGCACGTCCGGGTCTGCGCCGAGCGGCGCCATCGTCCGCACGTAGCGGCCGGTGTCGGTGAGCCCGTGGGCCGCCCAGGACGCGAGCGCCCCGAACGGCACGAGCAGGCACGCGAGGATCAGCAGAACGGCCGACAGGACGTTCCGCGCTCGTGGGGGCGCCTTCTCGGGACGGGGCGCCCGGTCGCGCTCGGACACCCTTCCAGGCAAGGCGCCCCGGGCCCGGCCCGCGAGCGCTGCGACGCCCTCCGCCCGCCCGTCCACCGCGCCGAACGGCACTCCACCTGCGAGAAGCGGCGTCGGCCGGCCCCCCTGCCGGCCTCCCCCGAACGGGTGTCCCGGTCCCCTGACGGCCTCAGCCGATGCGCCGGCCCGCGGCGTCCTCGTGCGTGTAGTAGCGGTAGAACACCATCGCGAGGACGCCCGCCCCCACCACCACTCCCAGGCCGCTGGAGCTGAGCACGGACGCACCGGTCTGGCTGTAGAGGAAGCCGACCGCGCCGCCCGCGAAGACGAACCAGCACAGCGCGTGCAGCTCGCGGCGCAGCCGCGGTGCCAACGCGCACACGGCGGCGAACAGCACGGCGAACACGAGCGCGGTGACGAACCCGAACAGCAGGTTCCAGCCGGTGATGGGCCCGGCGTCGCGACGGTTGCCCGCGGCCCAGTAGCCGTAGACGAGCCCGAGCACGATGGGCAGGCCCACCTTCACGGCGGTGTGGGTCCGCGCGCCGAAGACGTCGGGCCGGCGACGTGGCGTGATCATCCTGCGTGAGGCGGGTGCCGCATGAGCCATGACAGCTCTCCTCTCTGTCCCTGCCCCTGGCTCCAGGGCACACCGGCGGGGTCCCGGGCGTCCGCCGTCATGACGGGGCTGGTCGCCCTGGC
>NZ_JBEXSH010001375.1:0-1519 GCF_040613555.1 Streptomyces sp. NPDC006265 | reverse complement strand
GGTCGGCTACCCGGCCGACGAACTGCTCGCCGCACGCAGCAAGGAGGCGCGGAACAAGCGGTCGTTGCCGTCGGCGGGCGTCCGCGCTCGCCCAGCGTCTGCAGACCACGGGAAGCCAGGAGCACGTCGCGCCGGTCTTCGCCGAGGCGGACCTGCTGCGCGCGTTCGCCGCCCGGCACGACCTCGCCGGTCAGGTCTCCGTCGCCCACCTGCTGCGGGCCACCACGTACGCCATCTCCGGCGACCTGCCCACCGCGGTCACCGAGGCCGACGCCCTCCTGGAACGGCTCCGGGCGCACGGCCCCGCATGGCACCTGCCCCGCACGTGCGGACTGCGCGGCCGGCTCCATCTCGTCCTCCAGGACCCCGAAGCCGCGTACACCGCCCTGGCCGAGGGCCTGCGCCTGGCGGCGGACTGGCCCGCCGAGGCGGTCGGCGCCACCCGCCTGCACGCCGACCTGGCCGAGGCCTGCCTGCGCCTGGGCCGGCCCGACGAGGCGCTGCGGCACCTGACGCGCTCGGCGGAGCTGGACCTGCGCCACGGCAGCCGCACCGACGCGTACTGCACCTACGGCAACGCCGCCCGGCTCAGCCTCGATCTGGGCCGCGTCGAGGACTGCATCGCGCTGCTGGACTCCCTGCTGGCCGAACCGGACGTGGCCGTCGGAGAGCTGGACGACCGGCTCGTCGCCCAGCTGCGCCTGACCCGGGCCCGCGCGCTGCACGAGGGGGAGGACCTCAAGGCCGCCACGGCGGAGTTGGTCGCCCTGGCCGCCGAGTCGGCCGGCTGGGACGACGACCCGGGCAGCCACGCCATGATCGCCGCGGAGACGGCCGTACTCCTCGCCGAGTCCGGGGAGTTCGGCCGGGCCCGTGCAGCCGCCGACCAGGCACTCGCCGCCCACGCCCGGGAGCCGCGCTACGAGCACCTCAGCAACTCCCTGCGCGAACTCGCCCGTCTCCAGGCGCAGCAGCAGGGCGCGGACGGCCTGCCCGACGCCCTCGCCCTCCTCGCCGACGCCGGCCGGGTCGCCGACGAGGCCCGCGCCGCCGGGCACGAGGCGCACGGCCGCTCCCTGGACACGGCCCTGGCCTACGAACACGGGCGGGTCAACGCCTACGCCGGAGCGTACGAGGACGCCCTGGTGGCCCTGGAGAAGTCCCTCGCCCTGCTCGGCGAGCCGGGACGGGAGGACGACCGGGCCGGTGAGTGGGCCGAGTGCGTCCGCCTCGCGGGCGCCGTGGAGGGCCTCTACCTGGAACGCCCCGTTCCCGCCCTCGCCCGTCTGGACGTGGCGATCAGCCGCCTGACCGCGCTCGGCCACACCGAGGAGACGGAGTCGCTGGTGTCCCTGGCGGCCCGGCTGCGCGACGAGGAGTGACGCGCGGGGCACGGGCCCGGGGCGGATCGCCGCCTCGGGTCCGTGCCCCGCGTCCTTCTCATCCGCTCCGGGTGCTCCGCGGTGCGCCGCCGGCGCTGTCACCCTTGGGGACGCCGGTCGAGCCGGAGGTGTAGAGG
>NZ_JBEXSH010001374.1:0-1524 GCF_040613555.1 Streptomyces sp. NPDC006265 | reverse complement strand
CTCGGCGATCGCCCCTCGCATGGCGTCCACTACGGCCGGATCGACCTGGCGGAAGGCCTGCATCTGCTTGGCCGACCGGCCATCCGCCAGCCCGACCAGCCCATCCCGCTGATAGCGCTGCCGCCGCTGCTTGACGCCGCTGGCGGACACCCGGTGCCCGGCTGCCGTCAGCTCGGCCGCCTTGGCCCGCTCGCGCTGTGCCAGCGAGCACTGTCTGGGATCGAACTCTGGCCGAGGCGTCGCCCCCTCCGGAGCATCCGGCGGCAGTCCGTGCAGGACCTCCAGGATGTGCCCCTCCCACCAGCGGGCCTGTTCAGCGGCAGCCTCCGGGAACTCCGCAATTCGGGACGCCGGCGGCACCCGCCTCTTCCCGGTCACCGGTCAACTCCACTCGTCAACTGCACGATCGTGCGCGGTCCCAGCAACTCGGCAGGCATGTCCTCGGCGATCAGCACCTGAAGCCAGAGGAGGTGGAATAACACCGGCAGCGTCGACAGCCGGTCCCCGGCCGCGTCCGCTCCAGCCATGAGCGGTCCTGGGTTTGTGAAGACCTCCCGGAGCCGGGCGGCCGCCGGTTCGCGCAGACACCGCGGGTGCCGGTAGCGCGACAGCCACCGGACATTCGCGAGCAGCACCGCGTCTGGCACCCCCAGTCGCTCGAATCTCCACCCGGCCTGGAGACAGACTCGGCGCGTCACCTCAAACGCTTCGGCGTCCTTCGGCTCGATTCGCTCGTCCGCACGCACATCGACGACCAACGCCGAGCCGTCCATGCGGCGCACAAAGTAATCCGGGGCGTGCCGACGCTCCCGGTCACCGTCATGCCAGTGCAACCAGAACGGCTGCGAGCTGATGCCCACCACGTTGGGATCGAAGTCCATCAGCAGCAGCCGGTCCCGCTCCAGCCACGACTCGAAGCCGACGTGCCGCCCGGTCGTCGCCGCCCAGTACCAGCCCGGGAAGTGACGCTCACCGCGCGACCAGCGAAACGTACGAACCGGATCGACATCCTCGAACCGGCCCATCACACAGTCCCGCAGCGGACGCCGACGACACCCGTGTACCGCGTCGACGTACGACAACTCGATGCACGGCCATGCCTGATCCACCCCAGCCGGTACAGCCATCCAGCACCCCCAGCGCGCTCAGTCGCGCGACTAGGTTCGCTGAGACAGAAGCCCGAACGACTCGGTTCGTTGAGAAGACGACTCGATTGAGTGAGACGGGACACGGGCGTCACGGGCAGAGCCTTGCCAGTCGAGCGTTACCGATATATCGTTGAAGCATCGCGACAGATCAACGATGGAATGGAGAGTGGTTGTGATGCGTACCCACGGATTCGAGCGTGGACATGGACACGGCGGCCCGCACCGCGGTCGGGGTGGCTTCGAAGGGCTGCGTGCGGCCTTCGGTCCCTTCGGGCCGGGCGGGCCGGGCGGTCCGGGGGGCCCCGGCTGGGGCGGGCCCGGTGGACCGGGCTACGCCCCGGGCCCCAGGGGCGGACCAGCGCGCGGCGGACCATGG
>NZ_JBEXSH010001373.1:0-1527 GCF_040613555.1 Streptomyces sp. NPDC006265 | reverse complement strand
AGCCGGATCGCGGTCACCGGCACCCCGGTGGAGAACAACATCACCGAGCTGTGGGCCATCCTCGACTGGACCAACCCCTCCCTCTTCGGCACCCGCAAGGCATTCCGCACCCGCTACGGCGCCGTCGAGAAGGACTCCGCCTCACCCGCCGCAGCCCAGCTCGCCGGGCTCGTCGGCCCGTTCATGCTGCGACGGCGCAAGTCGGATCCCGGCATCGCGCCCGAACTGCCGGGCAAAGTGCACCACCACCGCATCGTCGCCCTCACCGACGAGCAGATCGGCCTGTACGAGGCGTCCGTTCGCGACACCATGGACAAGATCGCCAACAGCACCGGCATCCAGCGCCGCGGCCTGGTCCTCAAACTGCTCCAGGCCCTGCGCCAGATCTGCAACACCCCCAGCCTCTACCTCAAGGAACCGCTGCAGGACGCCGACCCGGCGGGCCTCGCCCGCCGCTCGGGCAAGCTGGCGGCCCTGGACGATCTCATGCCCACCCTGGCCGAGCGCGGCGAAGCATCTCTGGTCTTCACGGGATACGTGCAGATGGGTCGCATCCTTGAGCACCACCTCCGTGCCTGCGGCCGCTCCGTCCGCTTCCTCCACGGCGGGACACCCCCGGCCCGCCGCCAGGACCTCGTCGATGCCTTCCAGAACGACCGCGATCCCGCCCCGGTCCTCGTGCTGTCGGTCAAGGCGGCCGGCACCGGACTCACCCTCACCCGGGCCGAGCACGTCGTCCACTACGACCGGCCCTGGAACCCCGCCGTCGAGGATCAGGCGACCGACCGCGCCCACCGCATCGGCCAACACCGCACCGTACAGGTCCACCACCTGATCACCGAGGGCACCGTGGAAGACCACATCAACGAACTCCTCGCCCGCAAACGCGCCCTGACCGAGGCCGTCCTCACCTCCGGCGAGAGCGCCCTCGCCGACCTCGACGACACCGAACTCAACGCTCTCGTCGCCCTGGGAACCCGATGACCGGATCCGGCAACACCCGCAACATGGCCCCTCTGGTCGCCGCCTGGAAGCAAGCCTTCCACCTGGCGACCAACGGCTCCGGCTCCTACGGCAAGGGCCTCAACCTCCACCGCAACGGCGGTGTCGCCCAGATCCACGCACAACCCGGCCGCCTGGCCGCCGCCGTCACCGCGAAGAAGGCCACCCACCAAGCCGTCCTGTTTCTTCCCGAACTGACCGACACTCAGTGGGACACCCTCGCCGGCCGTCTCGCCGGTAACCCTCAAGCCGTCGCCGACCTGCTGGCCAACCGGGTCCCCGCCGCTGTGGCCGACCCCGGCCACGCCGGCGGGATCGCCATCGTCCCCGGAGCCGAAGAAATCACCTTCTCCTGCTCCTGCCCCACCGGCCACGCCGGCCGCGTGTGCGACCACAGCGCCGCCCTCGGCCACGCCGTCACCGACCGCCTCGCCACCACAGCCTCAGTGGGGGCGCGGGCCGCGCACCTCCCAGATGCCCTCGTCCGGCTCCTGCCAGTGGTCCTCCAGGTAGCGGATCAGCTTC
>NZ_JBEXSH010001372.1:0-1528 GCF_040613555.1 Streptomyces sp. NPDC006265 | reverse complement strand
GGGTGGTGCTGCTGCCCCCCCTTCTTGCGGGCGGCCCCCGAGGCGGACAGCAGCGACTCCAGCGCGGCCAGCACGGCGACCGCCACAGCCGGGGCGAGGAGCGTGCCCAGCGATGCGGGGTCCAGGAAGCCGAGCGAGGGTGCGGGCAGGCCGAAGGGCAGATCGCCGATCGGCTGGGCCGCGTCCAGGTGGGCGAGCTGCGCGACGACCGTCGCGGCGATCACGGCCAGGATGGAGAAGGGAATGGTCGGCCGCCAGCGGGCCCCGGCCAGCATGACCGCGGCCACCGCGACCGCGAGGCCGACGGCGGTCCAGTTCGGGTGCCGGGTGAATTCCTCGAACGCCCGCCAGGCCACCACCAGCACGCGGTCGCCCTCGGGCTTGGCCACGCCGAGCGCGTTCGGGATCTGCTGGAGCCCGATCACGCAGGCGATGCCGAGTGTGAAGCCTTCCACGACTGGCGCGGGCACGTACTGCATGTACCGGCCGGCTCGCAGCGCGGCCAGTGTGACGAGCATGACGCCGGCCATGAGCCCGACGGTGAGCACCCCGGTCGGCCCGTACTCGCCGACGATCGGTACGAGCACCACCGTCATGGCCCCCGTGGGCCCGGACACCTGAAGATTCGACCCGCCGAAGATCGCGGCGAGTGCGCCCGCGACCACCGCTGTCGCCAGCCCGGCCTCGGCTCCCAGCCCGGAGGAGACGCCGAAGCCCAGCGCGAGTGGTAGGGCGACGATCGCGACGGTCAGACCGGCGAGCATGTTCCGGCGCGGATCGCTCCGCATCTGATCCAGGTCGGTACGGGTGGGCAGCAGCGCGGCGATCCGGGCCCAGGCCCGTCCGAGCCCCGTGGTTCCCGGACTCATCGCGCGGCGACCTCGGCTTCCCGCAGCTCGGCCGGCAGCTCGCTGCGACTGGCCGGCATCTCGGTAAGGATCCGGCGTGCGGCTCGCGCCAGGTCCGCGACATCGGCGCCGGCCAGTTCGTAGAGGACGCTCGAGCCGTCACGCGCCCAAGTGGCGAGGCCAAAGCGGCGCGATATCGCCAGGTGCTGCGACCGGCTGGAGGGCTCCACCTTCATGGCGGCCAGCAGTTCACGCACCGGTTTCGGCCCGTCCAGCAGCGAATCCAGCACCCTTGTCCGCACGGGTTGCCCGAGCACCCGGGGGAACTCGGCCTCGGCCTGGTACAGCGGAACAGACACGTCCCCTCGGCTTCTCCTACAACGCCCCACTCGGGGGCACGCACAGAACACTCTGCCTGCGGCTACCTGCGGGCACAGCCACCACAGCATCTAACTAATTGCGAAATTATGCAATTGGTAATCTGCTACATCAGGCAGGCGCTGACCGATCCTGGGGCCGCACCATGCCAGGGTCACAGGGCCCGGAGCCCGTGCTCCCGGAACTGCTCACGGACGCGCTCGGTCAGCTCCGGGGCGGGCGTGGCCGTCTCGCGCAGAGGGAAGGGCAGCCCGAGGGCGTCGTACTTGTGGGCGCCGAGTTTGTGGAACGGCAGGACGCCG
>NZ_JBEXSH010001371.1:0-1540 GCF_040613555.1 Streptomyces sp. NPDC006265 | reverse complement strand
CCGGCCGAAACCCCGAGTACGTCCAGTACGAGGGCTTCCGGCCGGCACGCCGAGAGCACGCACCAAACGCCGCTCCTCAACGGGCAAACGTTGCCCGCCGCGGCACTAGCAGCCCTTCTTCGTCGTAGGCTCCGGCTCGGGCCTGGCCAGCATGGTCAGCGCCCGGTCGGCGTCCTGCTGTGCGGCCAGCTCCTTGAAGCCGTCCCCGATGAGAAGGTCGAGGGCGGCGCCCTTGCGGGCCGCCTCGGTACGCCGTTCGGCGCCCGGCAGCTGGGTGCCGAGCACGGGCAGCGTGGTGTCGAGGGCGGTGGCGGGGCCGAGGAGCAGGCCGGTGCCCTTGACCTTCTTGTCGTACTGCTTGGTCGCGTTGCCCACGTCGCCGATCTTGAAGCCGCGCTTCTTCAGCTCGTCGGCGGTCTTCTTCGCCAGACCGCCGCGGGTGGTGGCGTTGAGGACGTTGACGGTGATCGTGCGCGGCTCGGGCAGGGGCTTGGCGCTGGGCGAGTGGCTCGCCTTGGTCCTGACGCCGCAGTCCGTGCCGTCGCCGGCCGCCGAAGCCTTTCTGCCGCCGCCGGTGAAGACGTCGATGAGCTGCAGCGTGCCCCACCCGCCCATGCCGAGGACGACGACGGACGCGACGGAAAGGACGACGAGCCTGCCGCGCCGCCGCGGCCGGCGCATCTTGGGGTACTTGTTGCCCGTGATGCGGTACTTGCCGCCCATGCCGGGGGGAGTCAGCATGCTCATGAGCGCAGCGTAGTGCGCCCGGGCGACGATGCCTACTAGATGATCATTCGACGTCGCCCAGTGGAACCCGAAAGGGCCAACCCGCGACCGGCGGAGATCAGTCGAGCTCGAGCACGCGCGCGTGCAGCACCTGACGCTGCTGGAGTGCCGCCCGCACCGCGCGGTGCAGTCCGTCCTCCAGGTACAGGTCGCCCTGCCACTTCACGACGTGCGCGAAGAGGTCGCCGTAGAACGTGGAGTCCTCGGCGAGCAGTGTTTCCAGATCGAGCTGACCCTTGGTCGTCACGAGCTGATCGAGGCGGACCGGGCGCGGCGCGACGTCCGCCCACTGCCGGGTGCTTTCCCGGCCGTGGTCGGGGTACGGCCGGCCGTTTCCGATGCGCTTGAAGATCACACGGAAAGCCTACCGGTCAAGACCTTCCGGGCGCAGCCATGGCGGGCGAGTGCGCCGCTGAAAAAATCAACACAAGGCGGTACGAACCGGGAACAGGTGCGTGAATATGCCGGATCGCGAGACCATGCCGTCGGCCCCCGCTCCGGAGGTGTCCGCACGCGCGGCCGCCCTTCCCCAGGACGCCCTGCGCATCGCCTCCGGCTACGCCTTCTCCGGCCCGGCCCTGCACCTGGGGGCCCTGCTGTGGGACGGGCAGTGCCTGCCGGACGCACAGATCCGGGTGCCGGTGGCGATGCTCAACCGCCACGGCCTGGTCGCGGGCGCCACCGGCACCGGCAAGACCAAGACGCTCCAGCTGATCGCCGAGCAACTGTCCGCCCAGGGCGTGCCCGTCTTCCT
>NZ_JBEXSH010001370.1:0-1541 GCF_040613555.1 Streptomyces sp. NPDC006265 | reverse complement strand
GGTACCGGCCGTACTTGTTCTCGTGGTTGCCGGGCACGCACAGGGCATTGCCGGACTTCACCATCGCCATCACGCGGCGCAGCACGCCCGGGCTGTCCGGGCCGCGGTCGACCAGGTCGCCGACGAAGACGGCCGTACGGCCCTCCGGGTGGACGCCGTCGACGTAGCCCAGCTTGCCGAGCAGCGCCTCCAGCTCGGCGGCGCAGCCGTGGATGTCGCCGATGATGTCGAACGGGCCGGTGAGGTGGGTCAGGTCGTTGAAGCGCTTCTCGGTGACGACCGTGGCGTGCTCGACCTCGTCGACGCCGCGCAGGATGTGCACCTTGCGGAAGCCCTCGCGCTCCAGGTTCCTGAGGGAGCGGCGCAGTTCGCGGGTGTGGCGGTGGATGACCCGGCGGGGCATGTCGGCGCGGTCGGTGCGGACCGCGTTGCGCTCGGCGCACACCTCCTCGGGCACGTCGAGCACGATCGCGACCGGCAGCACGTCGTACTGCTTGGCCAGGTCGATCAGCTGACGGCGGGCATCGGACTGCACGCTGGTCGCGTCCACGACCGTGCGGCGGCCGGCGGCCAGGCGCTTGCCCGCGATGTAGTGCAGGACGTCGAAGGCGTCCTTGGTGGCGCCCTGGTCGTTCTCGTCGTCCGAGACCAGGCCGCGGCAGAAGTCGGACGAAATGACCTCGGTGGGCTTGAAGTGCCGACGGGCGAAGGTGGACTTGCCGGAGCCGGTGGCCCCGACCAGCACCACCAGGGACAGGTCGGTGACGGGCAGCACGCGCCCCTGCTGTGCGTCGGTCATGCCGCCTTCGCCTCCTTCGGCGTGGTCAGGGTGAATACGGCCATCTGGGTGGGCGGCCCCACCTCGGGGTCGTCGGGGCCGACGGGCTCGAACGCGACGCCGTAGCCGTGCCGTTCGGCGACCGCCTCGGCCCAGGCGCGGAACTCCGCGCGAGTCCACTCGAAGCGGTGGTCGCCGTGCCGGACGTGGCCGGCCGGGAGGGACTCCCAGCGCACGTTGTACTCGACGTTCGGGGTGGTCACGAGGACCGTCCGCGGACGCGCGGAGCCGAACACCGCGTACTCCAGGGCGGGCAGCCGGGGCAGGTCGAGGTGCTCGACGACCTCGCTGAGCACGGCGGCGTCGTAGCCCTTGAGCCGGACATCGGTGTACGCGAGCGAGCCCTGGAAGAGCTGGACGCGGGAGGCCTGCCGCTCGCCCATGCGGTCCAGCTTGAGGCGCCGGGAGGCGATGGTGAGCGCACGCATGGACACGTCCACGCCGACGATCTCGGTGAAGGCCGGGTCCTTGAGCAGCGTCTGCACCAACTGGCCCTGCCCGCAGCCGAGATCGAGGACGCGGGCGGCTCCGGACTGCCGGAGCGCCGTGACGATCGCCTCGCGGCGCCGCACGGCCGGCGGGGTCGGCTTCTCCTCGGCCTCGGTCTCCGCCTCGACGGCGTTGTCGATCTCCTCGACCTCGCTGTCGTCGGTCTCGGCGAGCCGCACCAGCTCCAGACGCTCGGTGGCCTGGCGGGTCAGCG
>NZ_JBEXSH010001369.1:0-1541 GCF_040613555.1 Streptomyces sp. NPDC006265 | reverse complement strand
GGGCCGCCCCGTGGGGGTTGGGGGGTTAGGCGGTCTTGTAGCCGTTCAGCTTCTCGACCATCTGGGCGCGGATGAAGGCGAGGGCTTCGGCCTTGCCGTCGAGCTTGGTGATCTCGGCCTGGACGGCTTCGGCGCGCTGGTTGTTGAGGAACTTGGTGTAGGTGGCCTGGCGGGCGGGGGTGGCCTTGTCGGTCTGGTAGGTGGTGATCAGGCCGGTGACGAGGTCGCGGACCTTCTCGAAGGTTTCCGGGCTGGCGTTCTCGGCCGGGGCGCTGGTCTCGAAGGCCGCTCCCAGCATCCGCTTGCGGAACTTGAGCAGCGGCGCGGCTCCGTTGTCGGTCTCGGCGGTCAGGTCGGCCGGGTTGACCAGGTGGCTGCCGACCACGTACGGCAGCTCCATGTCGCCCAGCTTCGGGGCGTCGGTCCGCTCGTGGCGGTCGGTGGCGCTGCCCTTGCCGAACTGGACGTTCAGCAGACCCTCGGTCTTCGGGAACAGCTCCCAGTTCGGGTGGACCACGATCGTGCCGATGGGGAACACCCCGTCCTGGAGGACGCGGGACAGGTCGTAGACCGCCTCGCCGTTCTCGCCCGTCTCGACGGCGTACGAGTAGGTGTTACCGGCCGGGGTGGTGAACGTCTGGGTACCGGACATGAAGATCCCCTCCAACAGGGTCAGTAGGTAGTTTCTCGGCCGGTTCTTCGTTCCCCCGACCTCGTGATAACTACAATACACACCGAACCATGAATAGGCAACATCGGAACGGGATCACCCCCACACGCTCAACCAAACCCACCACCAACTAGGAACCTCACCCCCGCCACCCACCCCCACGACCGACCGCACCCGCGCCACCCGGACCCCGCCACCGACTCACCCCGACCCCGCCGGGGCCATCCACGCCACCCGACCCCACCCCCGCGCAACCCCGGATCTCACACCCCCACGGGTCCGCAACGCGAATCTAACGCCACCCCCGGAAACCCGCCCCGACTCAACCCGCGAATCTAACACCCCACCCGCGCGCACCGATTGGGACGCCCCTGGATCTAACACCCCGGGGTCACCGGATCTAACGCCTCGCCAAATATCGGCCCCCGAATCTAACGCCACCCCGCATGCGTCCCAGAAAGCCGCACGCGACCCCGTGAAAGCCAGAACGCCCGAACCCCTTCCCTCACCCGCCATGACCCCTGTAGGCTGCTGCTACAGCCCACACAGAGGCACCCCGGCCCCGCCGGAGCGGCCCCCGGGCACAGGGGAGCGAACACCCCGTCAATTCCCGTGGCACAACTTGAATTCAGGGGCCCGAACCCCTAGAATTATGTGGCAGCACAGGAAATCGGGACCGCCCGCAGAGAAACACCACCGGGACAACCTGAAAACCCGTCGAGAAACCACAGAAAAGGCCCGCCAGGACCACGAGGGAACCCCCTCGCACCTAGCCAGCCATTTTTAACCCCAACCACACGAAAGCGAAACCGCATTCGAGGCCGAACCACCCGCCGGCCTCCGGCCCGCCCCGCGGGCCGGCTCCTCGGCC
>NZ_JBEXSH010001368.1:0-1547 GCF_040613555.1 Streptomyces sp. NPDC006265 | reverse complement strand
CGACCCGGCCGCGCCCCGCGCCGGTCCACGACACTCCACCACTCCGACGTCCCCCGGGCGGCAGCGCGTACGCGTAGGGCACGGCGTCGGGCAGCACCGCCACCTCCGTCCCCCGCAGGCCGGCCAGGGCCAGGTGTGCCCGGCGGCGTACCCGGCCGTGCCGCCGCAGCGTCCGGGCGCAGGCGACCACCACCGCACACAGCGCGGGGATCGCGGCCTTGCCCACGACCTCGTCGTAGGGCACCGCCGCCCGCACCTCGGGGTCGGACCAGCCGTCCGGCAAGGGGTTGCCGGGCAGTTGGGCGGTGCCGACCACCATCACCAGTGCCAGGCACACGGTGCTGCACAGCGCCAGCACCACGGCCAGTACCGTCAGCAGCCGGGTCGCGGTCCGCGGATGCAAATGCTGTTCGGCGAGGCGTGCGACCGGCCAGGCCGTGAGCGGCAGGATCAGTGGCAGAAAGACGAAGACCCCCATGAGGCTTCAGTCTTCCCCTTCGCTCTGGGCCTGATCCAGCAGGTCGCGCAGCAGCCGCTCCTCGTCCGGGCCGAGGCCGGTGACGAAGCTGGCCAGCACGGCCCCGCGGTCGCTCTCGGCGTCCAGCACCTTGCGCATCTTCCGGGCGGCCAGGCCCGCCTGGTCCGAGTCCGGTGTCCAGGCGAAGGACCGGCCGACCCGCTCCCGGGTGACCGCACCCTTGCCCAGCAGCCGGGTCAGGATCGTGATCACCGTCGTGTACGCGAGGTCACCGCCGAGGCGCTCCTGCACCCAGCCGGCCGTGGCCGGGCCGTCCGCCTCCCGCAGCGCCGACAGCACCAGCGCCTCCAGCTCACCCTGTGCCCGCCGGGGACGCTGCCCGGGATCCGCCACCGCCCTGCCTCGCTTTCGCCGCCCTGCGTTGCCCTTGCGGACCATCGTATAGATCCGCCACCCCGATCCCGCCTGCTTCTACATTGCTGTAGATTCAGAGTGACATCCGCATCGGCATCCACACCGCACGCGTCAAGCGCTCAAGAAGGAGTACCCCGTGGGAGTTTCCCTGTCCAAGGGCGGCAACGTCTCGCTCAGCAAGGAGGCGCCCGGTCTCACCGCCGTCCTGGTCGGCCTGGGCTGGGACGTGCGCACGACCACCGGCACCGACTACGACCTCGACGCCTCCGCCCTGCTCCTCGACGCCTCCGGCAAGGTCCCCTCGGACCAGCACTTCGTCTTCTACAACCAGCTCAAGAGCCCGGACGGTTCGGTCGAGCACACCGGCGACAACCTCACCGGTGAGGGCGAGGGCGACGACGAGTCCGTCAAGGTGAACCTCTCCGCCGTCCCCGCCGAGATCGAAAAGATCGTCTTCCCGGTGTCCATCCACGACGCCGAGAACCGCGGCCAGAGCTTCGGGCAGGTCCGCAACGCCTTCATCCGGGTCGTCAACCAGGCGGGCGGCCAGGAGATCGCCCGCTACGACCTGTCCGAGGACGCCTCCACCGAGACGGCGATGGTCTTCGGCGAGCTCTACCGGCACGGAGAGGAGTGGAAGTTCCGCGCCGTCGGC
>NZ_JBEXSH010001367.1:0-1550 GCF_040613555.1 Streptomyces sp. NPDC006265 | reverse complement strand
GACTCGACGACGCCGCACAGCACACGGTCGTCCTCGACGCCGTGTCGGCCGAGATCGCCCGGGTCCTCGGCCGCTCCGGCACCGTCGACCCCGAACGTCCCCTTCAGAGCAGCGGTTTCGACTCGCTCACCTCCGTCGAGCTGCGCAACCGGCTCGCGACGGTCACCGGCCTGCGCCTGCCCGCCACCCTGGTCTTCGACCATCCGACCCCCCGGGCCCTGGCGGCGCACCTGCGCACCGAACTCCTCGCGCCCCAGGACGACACCGAGGCGGGTCCGGCCGTCGACTATGCCGCCGACCTCGACCTGCCCGCCGACATCCGCCCGGCCGGCGAGGTCGTCCGTACCGTCACCGACCCCTCCGACATCCTCGTCACCGGTGCGAGCGGCTTCCTCGGCGCGTTCCTGGTGCGCGACCTGATGCGCACCACGACCGCCCGTCTGCACTGCCTGGTGCGCGGCGCCGACGACACGGCGGCGTACGAACGGCTGCGCTCCAGTCTCACCTGGTACCGCGTCTGGGACGAGATCGACGAGAGCCGGCTGCGGGTCCGCGCCGGGGACCTGGCCGAGGAGCGACTCGGCCTGACCGAGGAGGAGTTCGACGGTCTCGCCGGCACCGTGGACGCCGTCTACCATGCGGGCGCCACCGTCCACTGGCTCCACCCCTACGAGGCGCTGCGCTCGGCCAACGTCCACGGCACCCGGGAGATCCTGCGCCTGGCGGCCCGCCACCGCACGGTCCCGGTGCACTACATCTCCACCGTCGGCGTCTTCAACGGCCCGGTCACGCCCGGTGTCCCCCTGAAGGTGACCGACCCGACCGGCCCCGCCGAAGCCCTGCCCAGCGGCTACCTCCAGTCCAAGTGGGTCGCCGAACAGCTCGTCGGCCTCGCCCGGGACCGGGGACTGCCCGTGTCGGTGCACCGCGTCGACGTCATCTCCGGTGACACCCGCAACGGGGCCTGCCAGACCCGCGACTTCGTCTGGCTCAGCCTCAAGGGCCTCCTGCAGGCGCAGGCCGCGCCGGCCGGCGTCGGCGGTCGCTTCCATCTGCTGCCCGTCGACTACGTCAGCGCCGCCATCGTCGGCATCTCCCAGCGCGAGCCGGCCGGTGGCACCTTCCACCTGTTCAACCGCAGCTCCCTGAGCCTCGCCGACTGCGTGTCGTACCTGCGCGCACTCGGGTACAGGATCGACGAGACCGACCGGGAGCGGTGGAACGACACGGTGCGGTCCGACCGGGACAACGCCCTGCTGCCGCTGCTGCATGCCTTCGAGATGATGACGTCCGACACCGACGGCTTCTACCCGCCCATCGACACGGCCGAGACCGAGGCGGCACTGGCCGGCACGGACATCGCCTGCCCGCCGCTGACCCGCGAACTCTTCTCCACGTACGTGGAGTTCTTCGTCCAGGAAGGGCACTTCCCGCCCGCCCCGTGACCCGTGAGGTTCGCCGACCGGACACCACCGGCCCCCCGGGCCCCGCCCCCGGGGGCGCCGGGGGGGGCCCCCCGGCGCCCCAAAGGAACCCCCCCCAAGGGAAAA
>NZ_JBEXSH010001366.1:0-1554 GCF_040613555.1 Streptomyces sp. NPDC006265 | reverse complement strand
ATCGACGGTCTGGCCTATGTGAAGAGTGGCGACGACGAGTTGCTCCAGGGCAAGGCCCACCAGAAGTGTCCGATGGTGGACCTCAAGGACGACATCATCTCCTGCGCCTGCCACGGCAGTCAGTTCTCCGTCCTCGACGGCAGCGTGAAGAAGGGGCCTGCGGTCCAGCCGCTGGAGGCGAAGCAGATCAGCGTGAAGGGCGACTCCATCACGCTCGCCTGACCGCACGCGGACGCTCCAGGCACGCCAGCACCTCGTCCGTGGTCGCGACCATGGCGACCAACGCGAGGGTGTGGCGGATCATCGCGGGGGTGTAGTCGGACGGCACTCCCGCGATGGCGTCCGACGGGACGACGACGGTGTAGCCGCGGTTCACCGCGTCGAACACGGCATTGGGGACGGCCACGTTGGCCGAGACGCCGGTGACGATCAACGTGCGGCAGCCGAGGTTGCGCAGCAGTGGATCGACATCGGTGCCCTGCAGGGGAGACAGCCCGTGCAGCCGCCGTACGACGAGGTCCTCCTCGGCGACGTCGATCGGAGCAGCCACCCGCACCGCAGGTGTGCCGGTCAACTGCTGGACGGGCAGACGTGCGGCGGCGCGGAACAGACGAGCGTTGCTGTTGGCGCCGCGGCCGTCGGGACGGCGCTCGGCGACGGCGTGGACCACTTGGACGCCCCCGTCGTGAGCGGCCGCCACCAGACGGGCGACGTTGGCGAGGGCACCGCCGGCGCGTGCCTGTTCGGCGAGTTCGGGCAGGGCGCTGTCCTTCCCGACGACGCCCTCCTGGCACTCGACGGTGAGCAGCACGGTGCTGCGCGGTTGAAGGAGCTCGCTGAGCGCTTCGTACGAGGGCACGGGTTTCCCCTGTCACCGGTGGCCGGGCGGACGAGCGTAACCACCATTGCGCACGGCCGGAAGAGTACTCATCCTTTTCTGACGTGATGTCAGAGGATCTCCTCTGGCACGACGTGGGAGAAAGAGGGGGCGCATGACCGTCACGCAGCAGCGCAGAGGCCGGAAGATCATGATGACGCCGGGCGAGCTGGACGACTTCCTGACCATCCAGCGCACCTGCCGGGTCGCCACGGTGTCGGCCGACGGGGCGCCGCACGTGAGCACGCTGTGGTTCGCCTGGGACGGCGCCTCGATGTGGCTGTACTCGGTCGTGCGCAGCAAGCGGTGGACCGACCTGCGGCGCGACCCGCGGGTGGCGATCGTGGTCGACACCGGCGAGGACTACGACGAGCTGCGCGGCGCCGAGCTGTCGGGCACCGTGGAGTTCGTGGGCGAGATCCCGCGCACGGGTGAGCTGCGCGCCGAACTCGACGTGCCGGAGACGCTGTTCGCGCGGAAGAACTTCGCCTTGGAGGAGATGCCGCACGACGGCCGGCACGCCTGGATCCGTCTGACACCGGAGAAGGTCGTCTCCTGGGACTTCCGCAAGCTGGCCGGGCAGTAGCCGCTCGCGCGGAACCCGGCCGAGGCCTGGACAGCAGCCGTTTCCGGGACGTCAGCCGACGCTCTCCCCCGCCGCCCGCAGGGCCTTCACC
>NZ_JBEXSH010001365.1:0-1555 GCF_040613555.1 Streptomyces sp. NPDC006265 | reverse complement strand
CGGTGTGAGCAGCAGGTCTCTGCGAGGGCGGCCAGGACCGCGTCGGCGTCCTTGCGGGTCACCTCGGCGCGCTCGGCGAGGGCTGCGATCAGCTCACTGCGGTTCATGCGGTACTCCGTGACGTTCGGGTTGTCGCGACCGCTGCGCGGACGCGACGCTTCGTTCGCCATCCTTGCACCGAGGTCTGACAACGCTGTGCCCGGCACCAGCAGCGGAACGCTTCGGCGAAGCTGGCGGCCAGTAGACCCTCGCGCCGGAGGAGCAGCCGCTGGAGTTCGCCCAGCACCCCGAACCCGGCAGGATCCCGCACCACGGACGCAGCTGGCGCTCGACCAACCCGGCGCCGGCGCGCTCGTCCAGGTCCCCGTAGACCGCCCCTCCCTCGCCCGACCGACTCCCCGAAAGCGGCCGCGCCATGTCGGAGCGGACGTGCGGCTGCGTTCAGGCGCTGTTACCTGCGAGGACGGCGCTGGTTCTCCTTCGTTGACAACAGCCCGAGAACTGCATGCTCCTGGTGGTAGGTGAACCACTGCTCGGCCAGGTCGCGGTCCCTGAACCGCCCGAGTCCAGGCTCGGTGGAGGGCGTCAGTTCGATCGTCTCCCACCCGCCGACGCTGTCGGCGAACTCTACGGCGATGTCGTTGAATGAGGGCCCGCCGAAGTAGCTCACGGCCGTGTCGGAACTTGTCAGTGTTGTTCCAGACAGGTCCGAGACGAGGGTGCCGACCTGCTTGCGGGAGTCGAAGTACGTATTGATGGTCGACTTCACCTCGTCCCGCATCACGTTCAGGACCTGCTGGCGGTAAGTCTTCGGCTTCAGACAGTCCTTGTACGAGAAGTCGATGCGGCTGCCGTCCACCCGGACCACCTCGAAGCAGGGGTACGGACCGCGCGGCGGAGGGGCGATCGCGAAGGCTTCGACACCAGGGCCGATCTTGTCCTCCGCCTCCCGGTGCATGTTCAGAAGGTCCAGCAGGAGAAGGTGGTCCTCCTGCTGATCCACGATGCTGCCCACCGAGTACCGGTACAGCACCTTCTGTACCGCCTCCTGCGCATCCCCCTTCGTCCGGTACCTGCGATGCCCGATCCAGAACTCAGCCACGAACCTGGCCCTTCCCTTCTTCGATGACGCCGCCACCCGCCGACGCTACGCCGAAAGCATCCTCAAACTCCGCGATAGTGCGGCCTTCGCGCACCCTTGATCAGCTTGGATGGGATGGGAAAGCCTGCCCACCGATCACCAGGCATTCACTCGTTCGGGTAATCGGGTAGGCGGCCCCCGCCCAGGTCGCAGGGGTGCGAGTATGTCCTCGTCGTGCTGCGGGGCCCTCTTCCGCCGGCGAAACCCGCCCTTCGGCGGGGCGCGGCGGCGTTCAGCCGCTGACCGTGGCCTCAGGTGTTTCTGGGTGGCGGGTGAGGCCAGCGGCCGTGACGGCCTGAACGTGTTCGGGCGGCAGGCTGTCCCAACGTCGGCGGAGGTTCTTGAGCCACTGGCCGACCTTGATCTCCTCGCCGTCGACAGTGACGGTGTCGCGCTGATGGATGTGGACGTGGC
>NZ_JBEXSH010001364.1:0-1556 GCF_040613555.1 Streptomyces sp. NPDC006265 | reverse complement strand
CCCGTCGAATACGAGACCAACTACTACCTGACAACCACGAAACCCCAGGTCACGACCACCAACTGAGATCTCTACCGAACCCGGGGCGGTTCAGAGTCCGTGCCGGGGCGATGTTGGTTGTCACCGTGCCTACCGATCTTCGGTGCGGCATGTGACACGGCAAGGGGTGTAGTTGCGAACAGCAAGCGACTGGTTGGGCACAGGCACCGGCTCGGATGGCGAACCACGGGATTTTCAGGGTTGACCTTGACCTAAGGTCAGGCCTCACGCTGAACGCATGACGAACCCGAACGCGAACCCGAACTCGACCTGGACCGGCATGGTGGCGGTGGAGGACACGGCGCTGGCCGTCACTGACACTCGTGGGCCCGGCCAGCCCGTGGTCTACCTCAACGGCTCCTACGCCACCCAGAAGAACTGGCAGCGCGTCACCGCAGAACTCGGAAACGAGTACCGGCACATCACCTACGACGAGCGTGCCCGCGGCCGGTCGAAACAGTCGGCGGACTACTCGTTCGAGGCCTGCATCCGAGACATCGCTGCCGTCTTGGAGGCGACCGGTGCGGAGCGGCCACTGCTGGTGGGCTGGTCCTACGGCGCGGCGCTGGCGTTGCATTGGGCCACCCGGAACCCGGACCGCGTCGCCGGTGTGGTCATGGTTGACGGTGGCTACCCGTGGGACTACCTCGCCACCGTCGAGGGCGGCCGAGAAGCCGGCCGGGAGGAGATCCGGAAGATGTTCCGGCGCTTCGGTTGGATCATGCCGCTGGTCCGGCCGCTGGGTATGGCCGCTCGGATGAGCGCCGATCAGCACGCCGAGGTCAACATTGAGCTGAACGAGATCGTTGCTGCAAGCGATCCGGTCTTCGACCTCGTGACCTTCCCGATGCGGTTCCTCGTGGCCTCTGGTGCCAGCCTCGGCGGGACCGCGGAAGGGCTGGCGGCGATGCGTGCCACGCTGGACCCGGTGCTCGCCCGGAATCCCAACGTGAAGGTGAGCGCGACGGTCGAAAGCAAGCACACGACTATCGTGCGCAAGGACTTCCGTGCCATCGCCGCGACCGTTCGAGAAGTTGCCGACGTGGTGCAGGGTGGGGTCAGCTGACGCCATGACAGACGGAATCACCATCAGTCAAGCCGCGGCCTTCGCCGGCGTTACAGTGAAGACCATCCGGCACTACCACCAGAACGGCCTCATCGGCGAACCCCGCCGCGACCGCTCCGGCTACCGACGCTACGGAGCGGCCGAACTGCTGCGGTTGGTTCAAGTCCGGACACTGGCCGGCGCAGGCGTACCGCTGGCCGAGATCGGGACCGTACTCGATGCCGATCCCGACCGGTTCGCCGCTGCACTCCTCGATGTCGAAGAGAGCCTCACCAGCCGGATCGACGAGCTGATCGCGCGGCGCGAGACGCTGCGCCAACTCGCCCACGGCGACCGGGTCCTGCTGCCCGACCGTGCACTCGCACCGCCCTGGCCCGCACCGGTCGCCCCCGCGTGGATCAGGAGCTGCTGCGCTGGGCCTTCAGCCGCCTTGCGTGATCACCTTGCCACC
>NZ_JBEXSH010001363.1:0-1558 GCF_040613555.1 Streptomyces sp. NPDC006265 | reverse complement strand
GGCCGTGCTGCCCCAGCTGGCCGTCGAGTCGGTACGGACCCGGGGGGCGCGCACCGTGCGCCTCGAACCGGCGGTGCGGCGGGAGATCGTCGCGCTCACCCTGCCCGACCTCGCGAAGGTCCCGGCCGTGGCGGCGACGCTCGACCAGCTGGCCCGGGCCGCCCGCCGCTAGGGCGCCGGGCGCGTCAAAAACCAACGGCACGCGTGCGCGTGCCTGTTCGATGAAACGTTCCTTCAGTTGTTCGAGGCGGTGTGCCCGCCCGATGCCGACGCCGACACCAGCCGGTTGCGCGCCCGCCCCATCAGCTCTTCGCGCTCGTCCTCGGTCAGCCCGCCCCACACGCCGTACGGCTCACGCACCGCCAGAGCATGGGCAGCGCACTCGGCGCGTACCGGGCACCTCATGCAGACCTCTTTGGCCGAGTTCTCACGAGCGCTCCTCGCCGCACCGCGCTCACCCTCCGGATGGAAGAACAGCGAGCTGTCCACCCCACGACAGGCAGCCAGCAGTTGCCAGTCCCACAGGTCCGCGTTCGGTCCGGGAAGGCGGGAGAAATCTGCCATTACGTGACCCCTTGTAGCCGTTCTGGGCGGATCCGGTGTCTACGACGGTACAACTACGATCTAAGGAGATGAAAATATGACTCATTGCGAATCTAGCTCCAGACACTGGCAAAGCGGAAGAAATGGGTCTGAATGGGGCATAGGTTGTGATGAAAGTTCGAGGGTCTGTCGCGCATATCTGCACCGTGTCCGCCCGCTCACGTAGAGTGCCGAAAGTGGCAGCCACCCCCGTAACTCTTTCGAGTGACCGTCGTTGAGAGTGCGAGGCGGTTGAAGGAACAAGCGCTCGGACGGGTGTCCGAGACGGTCGACCGCACAGGTGACGATTTCGTACCAGCCTGGAGGCTCAAGGTGACGCGCATCAGCTGCGGAGGGCGGTCATGACATCCGTCCTCGTCTGCGACGACTCCCCGCTTGCCCGAGAGGCGCTCCGTCGTGCGGTCGCGACCGTGCCCGGCGTAGAGCGCGTGACGACGGCGGCCAACGGCGAGGAAGTCCTCCGCCGCTGGGGGGCCGACCGCTCGGACCTGATTCTGATGGACGTACGCATGCCCGGACTGGGCGGCGTCGAGACGGTCCGGCGGCTGCTGTCCGCCGACCCCGGTGCGCGCATCATCATGCTCACCGTCGCCGAGGACCTGGACGGCGTGGCCCTAGCGGTCGCCGCCGGTGCCCGCGGTTATCTGCACAAGGACGCCTCCCGCGCGGAACTGCGCGCGACGGTGACCCAGGCCTTGGCCGACCCGACCTGGCGGCTCGCCCCGCGCCGGCTGCGCTCGGCCGAGATGGGCGCGGCGCCCACGCTCACGGCGCGTGAGATCCAGGTCCTCGAAGGCATGAGCCACGGCCGCTCGAACGCGGAGATCGGCCGCGAGCTGTTCCTCTCCGAGGACACGGTCCCGAGGAACTGGCCTTCCTGAGTCACGTTTCGTCGGTGCCGTTGCAGTAGTGCCTGCGGCACCTTCAAGCGGCGTTCACGAACTTCTTCGCCAAG
>NZ_JBEXSH010001362.1:0-1560 GCF_040613555.1 Streptomyces sp. NPDC006265 | reverse complement strand
CAGGCCGTGCCGTCCCACCAGCGCTGCAGGTGCGGGGCGTGCGGGTCGGGATACCAGCCGGGCGGCGGCGTCATGCTCATCCCGGCACTGTAGGGAGACCGCCCGTGGCCAGGGCGGCGCCGAAGCCGGCGAGGACCGCGTGCGTCGAGGCCGTCGCGGAGTCGAGCGGGCGGGCCACCATCCGGCCGTGCCGGTCGGTCCATATCCGGAACGTGTCGCCCTGCTGTGGGTCGTTGAGGCTCGCCAGCACGGGGCCCTGGTGCGCGGTGCCGTCCGGCGCGGTCCAGTCGGCGAGGACGCGGCTGCGAAGATCCCTGCCCGACGAGGTCTCGGGGTCGGCGTCCAGCGGAGAGCGGTCCAGCTTGCGGACCACCGTGGCCGTCACCGGATGCCGCGCCTCGTGCTGTGACCGGACGGAGCGCTGCAGCGCGTCCTGAGCCGTGTCGCCGACGAGCGAGCCGGCCACCGGGGCGGCCAGCAGGATCAGCAGCAGGGCGGCCAGTGCCACCCAGGCCTCGGCCAGGTCGGTCGCGCGGCACAGCGGATTGCGCCGCCAGCGCCAGAGCCCCCTGATCGCTCGCACCGCATGCACCCCCTTCCCGCTCCGTGATACTCCCTGGCGGAGCCGTCCACGCACGGACCCGTCGAAGAGAGAGCCACGTCACCTCTCCCCAGGGCCTCTCACGAATTTCTCACACAAGCCCAACGCCCGGGCCCGCGGTACGGTTCCCGCCCCGCGCGCAGAGCTATTCGAGGATTCTGACCGGGTCCCCGACCCGGATCGTGCCGCGGGACAGCGGCACCAGGTTCTGCCCGAAGACCAGCTTGCCGCCGAGGCGGCGGTGCCGTCCCAGGCTGAACAGGGGCTCGCGGCCGCGCTCGCCGGTGCCCTGGTCGGTGGTGGTCACCACGCAGCGGCCGCAGGTCTTGGCCACGCGGAAGGACACGTCCCCGACGGCGAGGCGTGACCAGTCGTCCTCGGCCCAGGCGGCGGTGCCCGCCACGACCACGTTCGGCCGGAAGCGGTTCATGGGCAGCGGGCCCTCGTCGGCGTGCTCGCCCTGCGCGATCAGGGAGTTGAGGGCGTCGAGCGAGGCCGTCGTGGTGAGCAGCAGCGGAAATCCGTCGGCGAAGGAGACGGTCTCGCCGGGCCGCGCGTACTCCGGGGCGACGGGCCGGCGGGTGGCCGGATCGTCCATGTGGGCCAGGCGTACGGCGATGCCGAGGCAGGAGCTGAACCAGGCGTGCGCGGCCTCGTCCTCGGCCTCGACCGCCTCGACCTTGTCGCGGAAGATCTCCACCGGCACGGTGGCGGACGGCCGGGGAACGGGCACCGTCAGCGACGGCATGCCGGGCGCGGACAGACGGACGCCGCCACCGGGCCGAAGCTCGGCGGCGACGAGCGCGAGGCGCGGCAGCCGGCGTTGCGTGACGACCTTTCCCCCGTCGTCGATCAGCACCCAGCGCCGGTCTCCGGTCAGTCCCCATGGCTCCACGGCGGCCTCCCGGGGCGCGATGCCCCGGACCGCCTTGACCGGATGGACGTGGATCGAGTGCAGG
>NZ_JBEXSH010001361.1:0-1566 GCF_040613555.1 Streptomyces sp. NPDC006265 | reverse complement strand
AGGGGCCGTATGTCCGTCAGGAACAGGTCGTCGGGGGCGCTGCCGTCGGCGTCCCAGCGCAGCAGCCGGGCGTCGAGATCGGGGACGCCGCCGTAGAGCGCGGCGCAGCCGAGGGCGATCGACCAGAGCCGGGCCGCGAGTCCCTGGTGGGTGATGGACGCGGCGACACGCACCTCCGGGGCGCGCAGAGCGGTCGCGACCTTTCGTACGCGAAAAATCAGGGGATTTACCGACACATCCGGTGCCACTGAGACGTAGGCCTGTGCGAGAGTGGGAAGAGACCCGGCCGATGCTCCTTCCGTGCGCAGCACGAAGAAGCCGGCGAGCGGGCGGAGCGCGGCAAGGTCGGGGTCGAGGTCCACGAAGAGCAGTAGTACCAAGACCCCTAAGGGATGCGACCCGGTGCCCCCCGACCGGACTCGCCCACCCTGGGGATGATGGGGCTCCCCTCGTACTCCATCGGCAGTAGGACCCAATGAGTGCTCAGGGACGACGACGGGAAGACCTGGACACGGCAGGGTGTTGTTCATGAAAGCCCACCTTTCGCCGCGCCGGGCCGAGCGCCCCCGCCTGACGCAGAGGATCAGCCGATGAGCGCCCTCGCGTTGTCCGTCCTGCTGTCCCTCGTCTCCGCGTTCGCCTACGCGGGCGGGGCGATACTGCAGGAGCGGGTGGCGGAGTCCTCGCCGGGCAAGCAGTACGCGCCGCTGCGGCGGCCGGGCTGGTGGGCGGCTGTCGCGCTGCTCGGCCTCGGTGGGCTGCTGCACGTGGTGGCGCTGGCGTACGGGCCACTGAGTCTGGTGCAGCCGCTCGGCGCGCTGACCATCGTGGTGGCCCTGCCCATGGCGGCGCTGTTCGTCGGGCGCAAGGCCGGTGCCACGGCCTGGCGGGGCGCGATCATGGCGACGGTCGGGCTCGCCGGTCTGCTGTCCCTGGTCGCCGCGTCCGACGCGCAGTCCCTGAACACGGCGGAGCGGGTGGCCGTCGCCCTCGTCACGGCCGGCGCGGTCGTGGCGCTGATGATCGCCGCCCGGGCCGCGCACCGGCACCCGGCGGTCCGCAGCATGCTGCTGGCGACCGCCTCCGGCATCGCGTTCGGCATGTCCTCGGTGTTCACCAAGACCGTCGCGGTCGACTGGACCGACGGTGTGTCGGCGGCGGACGTGCCGTCCCTCGCCGTGATCGGCGTCCTCGCCACGGCCGGCATTCTGCTGTCGCAGGCCGCCTACCGGGGCGCCGGCCTCGCGGCCCCGCTGGCGACGCTGACGGTCGTGAACCCTGTGGTGGCGACCGCGGTCGGTATCACGATGTTCGGAGAAACCTTCCGCTACGGCACGACGGGGACGGCGCTCGCACTGAGCTGTGGTGTGGTGGCGGCGGGCGGCCTGATCCTGCTGACGACGGAGCGGCTCACACACGGGCAGCCGGCGGGCGCGGAGGGCCTGCCGGCGGCGGGGCATGCGTCGGAGGCCGTGGGCGCCGGTTCCGCGGAGGTGCCCGCACGGGTGGGCGGGGCCCCCGAGGACGTGGACGGCACGCCCGCTCCTGTGACTGCGGGAGCCGAGG
>NZ_JBEXSH010001360.1:0-1568 GCF_040613555.1 Streptomyces sp. NPDC006265 | reverse complement strand
GGCACCTCGGAGCCCAGCAGGTCGGAGCCAGCGCTGCGGACTAGGTCGCGGGCGGCTTCATTGTGGGAGGCGCGGGCGTTCTTGACTCGGGTGAAACTGCCACCAGCCGTACAGCGCGACGAGCATGACGACCGCCTGTTTGCCGGCGCTGCCGGTGAGGTGGCCGAAGAAGGCGCCGAAGAGGATGAGGCCGGCCAGGAACTGCACGGGCCAGGTCCAGATGGAGCGTCGCCAGCCCAGGGCGAGGGCGGCCAGGCCGAAGAGGTTGCCGACCATGTCGGACCAGAGGATGTGCTGGCCGAAGACGACGAACGCCTCGGAGTTCAGCGTGTTCACCGGCCGGCCCCCTGCGCGCGGTCGCCCAGCATCCGCTCGACGTACTTGGCGATGACGTCCACCTCGAGGTTGACCGGGTCGCCGGGCTGCTTGTGGCCGAGCGTGGTCAGGTCGAGGGTGGTGGGGATGAGGCTGACCGTGAAGTAGTCGGGGCCGGCGTCGACGACGGTGAGGCTGATGCCGTCGACGGTGATGGAGCCCTTCTCCACCACGTACCGGGTGAGGTCCGCGGGGAGGGAGATCTTCACGATCTCCCAGTGCTCGGAGGGCTTGCGCTCCAGGATCTCGCCGGTGCCGTCCACGTGGCCCTGCACGATGTGCCCGCCGAGGCGTTCGCCGATGGCCATGGGGCGTTCGAGGTTGACGCGGGATCCGGCCTTCAGGGCACCGAGGCTGGAGCGGTTCAGGGTCTCGGCCATGACGTCGGCCGTGAACTCGTCGCCCTCGTGGTCGACGACCGTGAGGCACACGCCGTTCACGGCGATCGAGTCGCCGTGCTTGGCACCTTGGGTGACGACCGGCCCTCGCAGGCGGAAGCGACAGGCGTCGTCGAGGGTCTCGACGGCGGTGATCTCGCCCAGCTCTTCGACGATTCCGGTGAACACTTCCCGGGTCCTCCTGCCTCTTCGGGCACGGACTCCGGGGCTGTCGATGACGACAGAAGGTACGAGCGGGGACACCGGGGGCGACGCCGGACGAGCCCGTCACGAGGACGGACTTCTCGGCGGCGCGCACGAATGCCCGCTCGCCGCGCACTGCCTCCCATCCGGACTTTAACCGTCGGTCCAGGAATTTCACCTGGTCAACCGGCCGCTGGAGGCGACCGGGTCGCGGACTGTAACCGCCGGTTCGGACTTTCACCGACCCCGGAGTGCGCTGCTACTGGTACAGGGCCAGTGTGCCACGCCGTGTCGATGTTCAAAGAGGCGAAGTGTGTGGGCTGCCTCACAGACCGTGCCGTACTCCTTCCCGAGCGCGACCGGTCGCCCAACATCCGCGCAGGACCGGCCTCTTGAGACCCGGCATTGGTACACACCTATTGACGATGTGGTCTAGTCCTTTCTAGGGTCATCGCCAGGTCGGCTCAACCCCACTGACCGGCCCGGCGACGGTGACGACGGCCCTTGCCCGCCGTCGGGCCTTCCCGCACCGCCCGGCTCGAACAGCTCCTCCTTCGCGCCGTTCTGCGTGAGGTCACCGAGGTGGGACAGGAAGACGATGTTCTCCTCCCG
>NZ_JBEXSH010001359.1:0-1570 GCF_040613555.1 Streptomyces sp. NPDC006265 | reverse complement strand
GCATCGACCCCCATGCGGTAGTACAGCGCGTATTCCGCGAACGCGTCCCCGAAATCGTTCGCTCCGCTCCCGCGCCGGAACCGCTCCGGCAGGGACTGGTTCTCCGCGCGGAAGGTGTACGGCCCGATCCGCAGCCCCGCCGCATGAGCGTCCGCGACGAGCGACGTGCCGACGAGCGAGACCTTGTCCGGGCCGATCCAGTCCGCGTACGCGGCGATCCGGGCCAGCCCCGCCGGGCTCATCATCTCCGTGTACGTCGTCGGATCACCGGCCGCGACCAGGCCGTACGGCCCGCCCGTCGTCCCCAGCGCCTGCCACACCGGCACGCCCCAGCCGCTCCGCCGCGATCCGCTTCAGGCTCGTCGGCTCGAAGGACTGCACGACGCACTCGCGGCGGCCGAGCCGGTTGCGGCGGATCGCGGCCGCGAGCTTCGGCTCCAGCGGCAGGCCGATCGAGCGGAAGTACGTGGGGTGCTTGGTCTCCGGGAAGACCGCGATCGTCCGGCCGTGTTCCCGCGACAACCGCCGCGCCAGGTCCACGACCTCCTGGAAGGTCATGACCTCGGCGCGCCCGTCGAAGACGGTGTTGCGGTTGCGGACCGCGGGCAGCCGCTCCACCGCCCGCAGCGTCTTCAGCCCGGCCGGCGTGAAGTCCTCCGTGAACCAGCCGGTGACGGCCCGCCCGTCGACCGTCTTCGTCGTACGGTGGTCCTCGAACTCCGGCCGGCGGGCCACGTCGGTCGTCTGGGAGATCTCGTTCTCGTGCCGCACCACCAGCACGTGGTCCTTCGTCGGCACCAGATCCGGTTCGATCCAGTCGGCCCCGGTCTGCACGGCGTAGGTGTACGAGGGCGCCGTGTGCTCGGGGCGCCAGCCGGCCGCGCCGCGATGGCCGATGACGACCGGGCCTCCGCCCTGGCGGGGTCCGGCCCCCGCCGGGGCGGCCGTGCCGGCCGTGGCGGCTCCCGCGGGCGCCGCGAGCAGGAGGGATCTCCGTCCGAGCTGCATGCAACTCCCCTTTGTCGAAGGCAGCTTCACGTGCGGTCTCGGGCCCGGTCCCGGGCCCGCGCCAGCCGGTCCAGGTGTTCCGCGTAGCCGCTCGTGTAGAACGCGGCCCGGTCCGGGTCCGGCTCGACGACCGCCGTAGGTTTCGTCCACGCCCGCGCGTCCAGCCCGACCCCGTACCGCTCGGCCGCCGCCAGGACCGCGCCCCGGGCGCCGACCTCGCCCTCCACGACCCGCAGCGGCCGCCCGAGCACAACGGCCAGCAGCCGCATCCAGGCGGAGCTGCGGGTGCCGCCGCCGCACACGGCCAGGCTCCCGGCCAGGCCCGCCGCCTCCAGGCAGTGCCGGGCCGCGTACCCGATGCCCTCACAGGTGGCACGGACCAGATCGCCCCGGGTCGACTCCAGGGAGACACCGGTGAGTTCGGCCCGCAGGCGGGGTTCCACGAAGGGGGCGCGTTCGCCGGAGGGCGCGAAGTACGGCAGCACACGGACGCCGTGCGCGCCCGGCGGCGCCCCGGCCAGCAGGCCGTCCACCTCGTCGTGCCGCACTCCGGGGAACTGGT
>NZ_JBEXSH010001358.1:0-1571 GCF_040613555.1 Streptomyces sp. NPDC006265 | reverse complement strand
GGGACGGCCGGCGTGAACGGGCTGCCTCCTGACGGACGTGCGGTGGCCCGGTGCCGTCGACGCCGGACCAGAAGCCGTGGCGGAAGCCGAGGCCGGGGCGGAAGCCGCAGCCGCAGCCGCCGGGCGCGCCGCGCCACCGGACCGCGTGAGACGGTCCGGCTCCGCCGAGCGGAGTCGGCCACAGGACCGGCGTGGTGGCCGGGCGGCCCGGTCGCGGACCGGCCTCCGCCGCACCTTCTCCTCGCCTCCCGGGCACGGCTCGGACTCGGACGCCAGGAGAGCCTCTCGGAGCCGGCCGAGACAGCGCCGCAGAATCCGCGAGACCTGCATCTGCGAGACGCCGATGACGTCCGCGATCTGCTGCTGGGTCTGTTCCTGGTAGAAGCGCAGGTAGAGGACTCGGCGGTCCCGCTCCGGGAGCTGTCTCACCTGAGTCACCAGCGCGACGGTGTCGACGACACGCCCGAGCGCCGCGTCCTCGATGCCGATCAAGAAGGCCGGCGGCGACTCCTGGCCGGACCTCGCCGGTTCGTCCAGGGACCGCGGATGGCACTCGTGCAGCGCCCGCAGCGTGGACACCACCCGGTCGGGTTCCATCCCCGTGTGCTCGGCGATCTGCTCGGGGGAGGGCGAGCCGCCGCCGAGCCGCTGCTCGAGTTCTTCGACCGCCTGGAAGACCGGCCCGCTCGCCTCCTGAAGGGAACGGGGCAGGCGCACGGCAGGGGTCCGGTCACGCAGATGCCGCCTGATCTCACCCGTCAGCTTGGGAAGCGCGTACGAGAGGAAGGCGTGCCCCAGGTCCGGGTCGTATCCGTCGACGGCTTTGATCAGGCCGACAGAGGCGACCTGGACGAGATCGTCGAAGTCCTCTCCATGGCGCTGAAAACGGCGTGAGACCCGGCGGACCAGCGGCAACAGCATACGGATGACCTGATCCCGGAGGACGGCCCGCCGCGGTCCAGGGGGCTGCTGCGCGAGTTCGCGCATCAGCGCGTCGAGTCGGTCCGAGAACGGCTCCGACGCGACGGTGGTGTCGCTGTGCGGGAGCGGGGCGGCGGCTGTTGCGGACATGGGCCTCATGGAGGGTCGGGCCGGGCGAGGGAGGTACGACGGCACAGATGAGACGCCGTCGCCCGGCGCCGGCGGGCGGGCGGTGAGCAGGTTGCCCGCAAGGCCGCATCGGACGCCGCCGTTCACCGACGCATCGCACGTGTCCGACCGCGTCCTCGCAGGACGGTGTTGTCTTCCGCGTCTTGGAGTCACCCGCTCCTGCCGCCATGAAACACGCCATGCGTGGGAGGCGCGAGACGCCACCCGCCAGGAGAGTGACGCGGGTGAGGACACCCGTTCCGGTCCGTGCGAGTGGTGGACCGGCGCCCACCGTTTACGCGTCCGGGCCACGGGTCACCCACTGGTGACGGCACGGAGGTGTCCGGAGGGAGTACGTCATGACGCTGGTCGCCGACTTCGTACTGGAGCGCCTGACCGAGTGGGGTGTGCAGCGGGTTTACGGCTATCCGGGTGATGGGATCAACGGTCTGCTGGGTGCCTTCGACCGGGCCGAGGGTGAG
>NZ_JBEXSH010001357.1:0-1578 GCF_040613555.1 Streptomyces sp. NPDC006265 | reverse complement strand
GTGATGAAGACGTTCTCTGACTCCAAGAGCCCGGCCCTGCGGGCCAAGGCCGAGCGGTTCCTCACCAGTGCGCCCTGCCCGGCGTGCGGCGGCAGCCGGCTGCGCCCCGAGTCCCTGGCGGTGACGTTCGGCGGCCGGACCATCGCCGAGCTGGCGGCACTGCCGCTGGTGGAGCTGGCCGCCGGTCTCGACGGGACCTCGGAGGCGGCCCGGGTCCTCACCGACGACCTGCGGTCCCGTATCGCGCCGGTCCTGGAGCTGGGTCTCGGCTACCTCAGTCTCAACCGGCCCACCCCCACCCTCTCCGCGGGCGAACTGCAGCGCCTGCGCCTCGCCACCCAGCTGCGCTCCGGCCTGTTCGGGGTCGTCTACGTCCTCGACGAGCCGTCCGCCGGCCTGCACCCGGCGGACACCGAGGCACTGCTCACGGTGCTGGAGCGGCTGAAGGCGTCCGGGAACTCGGTGTTCGTGGTGGAGCACCATCTCGACGTCATGCGGGGCGCCGACTGGCTGGTCGACGTGGGTCCGGACGCGGGCGAGCACGGTGGGCGGGTGCTGCACAGCGGCCCGGTGGCCGACCTGGCGAGTGTCGGGGAGTCGGCGACGGCCCGCTATCTGTTCGACCGCTCCCCCACCCCGGCCCGGGCCGGGCGCGAGGCGACCGGGTGGCTCAGGACCGGCCCGATCTCGCGGCACAACCTGCGCGGGGTGACGGCGCAGTTCCCGCTCGGCGTGTTCACCGCGGTGACCGGCGTGTCCGGGTCCGGCAAGTCCACGCTGATCGGCGAGATCACGGAGGACTCGGCGGGGGTGGGCCGCCTGGTCTCGGTCGACCAGAGGCCGATCGGCCGCACCCCGCGCTCGAACCTCGCCACCTACACGGGCCTCTTCGACGTCGTGCGCAAGGTGTTCGCGGGCACCGACGGGGCCCGCGAACGCGGTTTCGGCGTCGGGCGGTTCTCCTTCAACGTGGCGGGCGGGCGCTGCGAGACCTGTCAGGGCGAGGGGTTCGTCAGCGTGGAGCTGCTGTTCCTGCCGAGCACGTACGCGCCCTGCCCGGACTGCGGCGGGGCCCGCTACAACCCCGGGACGCTGGAGGTGACGTACCGGGGACGGAACATCGCGCAGGTGCTGGAGCTGACGGTGGAGAGCGCGGCGGAGTTCTTCGCGGACATCCCGGCCGTGGCCCGCAGCCTCTCCACCCTGCTCGACGTCGGTCTGGGCTATCTGCGCCTCGGCCAGCCCGCGACGGAGCTCTCCGGCGGCGAGGCCCAGCGCATCAAGCTGGCGAGCGAACTGCAGCGCGGCCGACGCGCCCACACGCTGTACCTCCTCGACGAGCCCACGACCGGTCTCCACCCGGCCGACGTGGACGTGCTGTTGCGCCAGTTGCACGGCCTCGTCGACGCCGGGCACACCGTGATCGTCGTCGAGCACGACATGTCCGTCGTCGCCCGCGCGGACTGGGTGATCGACCTCGGCCCGGGCGGTGGCGACGCGGGCGGGCGCATCGTGGCGGCGGGCTTCGACCGCAGCCTCACGTTCATCGGCTTCAACCTCGACGCCGTCATCGACGAC
>NZ_JBEXSH010001356.1:0-1581 GCF_040613555.1 Streptomyces sp. NPDC006265 | reverse complement strand
CCCGCCGAGGTCGCGCAGCTCATCCACGCCCACCCGACCCAGAGCGAGGCGCTCGGCGAGGCCCACCTGGCCCTGGCCCGGCTCGCCGCACGGCAGCAGCCCAAGGCCCGCAAGCAGGACGGCGGTACGCGCACGGTCACCGTCGATGCCACTCGGCTGCGCCCCGGGGACGAGATCAGCCTCGGCGCAGGCGACGTCGTACCCGCCGACGCACGGCTGCTGGACGTCGACGGCCTGGAGGTCGACGAGTCCGCGCTCACCGGCGAGTCCCTGCCGGTGACCAAGACCGTCGACGCCACCCCCGGCCTCCCGGTGGCCCAGCGCACCTGCATGGTCTTCGAGGGCACAACCGTGGTGGCCGGTCGGGCCACCGCCCTCGTCGTGGACACCGGCGACCAGACCGAGGCGGGCCGTGCCGTCACACTCGCCGCCCGCACCCCGCCCCCCGCCGGCGTCCAGGCCCGGCTCCAGGAACTGACCCGCAAGGCCCTGCCGGTGACCTTCACCGGCGGCGCGGCCGTGACCGGGCTGTCCCTGCTGCGCGGCAGTCCCGTCCGGCGCGCCGTCAGCGGTGGTGTCGCGGTCGCCGTAGCCGCCGTCCCCGAGGGGCTGCCGCTCGTCGCCACCGTCGCGCAGATGGCGGCGGCCCGCCGGCTGTCCCGCCGCGGCGTCCTGGTCCGCACCCCGCGCACCCTGGAGGCGCTCGGCCGGGTCGACACCGTGTGCTTCGACAAAACCGGCACCCTCACCGAGAACAAACTGCGCATGGTCCGCGTCGCCGCCGCCGACGGCACCGTCCTCGCGGCCGACGACGACCAGGCCGCACCGGTCGTACGCCTGGCCGCGCGCGCCTGCCCGCAGGAGGAGGCCGGGCAGGGCCGCCGCGTCGCACACGCCACCGACGAGGCCGTCCTCGACGTCGCCCCGCCCGACGAGGGCTGGGCACCCAGCGGCGAACTGCCCTTCGAGACCCGCCGCGGCTACGCCGCCGCGGTCGGCCGGGACGGCGACCCCGACATGGGAGAACTCCTCGTCGTCAAGGGCGCCCCCGAGACGATCCTGCCCGTCTGCCGCGACCTTCCCGGCCATGCCTGGGACACCGCTCACGAACTGGCCGGGCAGGGACTGCGCGTCCTCGCCGTCGCCCGTCGCCCCTGCCGGGCCGACGACGCCGAGGCCCAACTCGAACTGCCGCTCGCGGACCTGAAGTTCAGTGGCTTCGTCGCCCTCGCCGACGTCCCGCGTGACACCTCGCACGCCCTGCTCGCGGAACTGCGCCGCTCCGGCATCCTGCCCGTCATGCTCACCGGCGACCATCCGGAGACCGCCCGCGCCATCGCCCTGCAACTGGGCTGGCCGGAGGAGACCGAGGCGGTGACCGGCGACGAACTCGTCGCCATGGAACGCCGCGAACGTGTCCGGGTCCTGCGCGGCGCGGGCGTCATCGCCCGGGTCGCCCCCGAGCAGAAGCTGCACGTCGTGGAGGCCCTGCAGCAGGCCGGGCGGGTCGTGGCGATGGCCGGTGACGGCGCCAACGACGCCGCCGCCATCCGCGCCGCCGACGTCGGGGTCGGCGTCGAG
>NZ_JBEXSH010001355.1:0-1586 GCF_040613555.1 Streptomyces sp. NPDC006265 | reverse complement strand
GGTGCTGCTCAATTACGCGAGCACCTCAAACGGCGTCCTCGGGGTCACGCGGCCGTCGCGGTCTTCGACGTCACGAGTCGGACGAGTCCGTCCACCGTCCGGAAGTTGTCGAACTCCATGTCGTCGGGGGTGAGCTGGAGCGAGAACTCCTGCTCCACGAAGAGCGCCAGTTGCATGGCGAAGAGCGAGTTGACGTATCCCAGCGCGAAGATGTCGTCGCTGTCGGCCAGGGTGCGGCCGTTGAGCTGCGGTGCGAGGAACTCCCGGACCCGGGTGCGCACGTCGTTCTGCATGGTTCTGCCTCCAGTGTGGGGTGGGGTTGTCAGTAGGTGTAGAAGCCGCGTCCGGTCTTGCGGCCCAGCAGCCGGGCGTCGACCATGCGCTGGAGCAGCGGCGCGGGACGGTACTTGCTGTCGCGGAAGCTCTCGTACATGACGGTGAGGGAGTTCAGGATCGTGTCGAGGCCGATGAGGTCGCCGGTCTCCAGCGGGCCCATCTTGTGGCCGAAGCAGCCCTTGAACATCCGGTCGACCTGATCGGCCGTGGCGACCTGGTCCTGGACGCAGAAGATCGCCTCGTTGATCGTCAGCATCAGGACGCGGTTGGTGACGAAGCCGGGCGCGTCCTGGACGACGATGCCCTCCTTGCCGAGGTCCCGCAGGAGCCCCAGCGCGGTGCCCAGGGTCTGCTCCGAGGTGAAGTGGCCCTGGACGACCTCGACCGTGTCCATCAGCGGCACGGGATTCATGAAGTGCAGCCCGAGCACGCGCTCGGGACGCTCGGTGACCGAGCCGACCCGGGTGATGGGCACCGCGGAGGTGTTGACGCCGAAGACGACCTCCGGACGGCAGATCTTGTCGATCTTCTCGTAGACGTCGCGCTTGATGTCCCAGTTCTCGGTGACGTTCTCCACGACGAAGTCCGCGGCGCTCAGGGCCGCGAGATCGGTGCCGGTGGTGATGCGGCCGAGGATGGTGGCCGGGTCGTCCTTCAGACGCTCCGCGCGGAACATGCCCTGCAGCCGCAGGTCGTTCCCGATCTGTGTCGTGGCGGAGGCGAGCTGCTCCTCGGACACGTCGATCAGCAGCACGTCGAACGCGGACTGGGCCAGGGACTGTGCCACTCCACGGCCGATGGTGCCCGCGCCGATGACACCCACCGTACGGATGTTCATGCTGATACCGCCTCAGATGATTGGAAGGGGCGGCCGAACGGGATCGCCGTTTCAGCCGTGGGACTTCTTGCTGTCGAGGTGCGCCGCCAGGTCGGCGACCGTGACGTACCGGAACAGGTCGACCATCGACACCCGGACGCCCATGGTCTTCTGGATGCTTTGCGCGATCCGCAGGGCGACGAGGGAGTCCCCGCCCAGCGAGAAGGCGCTCTCATGGATGTTCAGCCGGTCCAGATCGAGTTCCCTGGCCCAGATCCGGGCGAGCAGATGCTCCGTCTCGCTGTATCCGCCGTCCTCCCGGCCGAAGAGCGTGACGCCCTCACCCGCTGCCTGTCCCGCGGGCGCGTCGGCCGCCCGGCGGGCCTCGCCACCGGCCGCGGCGACCCGCTGCCGGACCGACTCCTCCAGGACC
>NZ_JBEXSH010001354.1:464-1591 GCF_040613555.1 Streptomyces sp. NPDC006265 | reverse complement strand
GGCGTCGTCGTGCTGAAGGGCCCCGTCAGGCGAAGGCCTCCACAGCGGCTGAGGCAAGACCGTGGTCCTGCTCCGGGGCACCGCCGCCGACGCCGATCGCGCCGATCAGGCGGCCGTCGCGGTGCACCGGCACACCGCCCGCGATGAACAGCAGCGGCCGGTCGAGCGCGGTCGGCAGCGTGTGAAAGAGGCCTCCGGGCTGCACCGCCTCGACCAGGTCGGCGGTGGGCGCGTTCAGTTGGAGAGCCGTGTAGGCCTTGCGGGTGCTGGTCTCGCCGGAGATCAGCACAGCGCCGTCGTCCCGCCGGAAGGCGAGCAGATGGCCGCCCGCGTCCAGGACGCTGACGCTGACGCCTGCGGCTTGGGCGGCGTGGTGGGCCGCGGCGACGGGGGCGTTGGCGTTCCGGGTGGTCAGCGGGGCGACAGCGGTGGTGGTGCTCATGAGGGGTTCTCCTGAAAGACGTGCTGATGGTGCCGGCTGCTTCACGGAAGGATCGAGTCCCACATCGAGCGCGCCCTGCAGGCGGGGCACGACCTCAGCGCGCGCGAGTACTCCCTTCTGGACGTGCTCAGCAGGCAGCACGACGGGGACGGCGGGCATCTGCAAATGAAGCAGGTCGCCGACGCGGTCGTCCTCAGTCAGAGCGCCACCACGCGCCTGGTCACCCGGCTGGAAGACCGCGGTCTCCTGGAGCGCTACCTGTGCCCCACCGACCGTCGGGGCATCTACACGAACGTCACCGCAGCAGGTCTTGAGCTGCTGGAAGCGGCGCGGCCGACCAATGACGCCGCCCTGCGCGAGGCCCTCGACGAAGCGGCGAAGAATCCCGAACTGGCCCCGCTCGTCCGGGTCGTGGAGACACTGAAGGCTCCGGTGCCCGCCTAGGGTGCGCCCTTGCGTGATCACCTCTCCCGGGGCAGCTGTCTCTGCGTAGGGTGCGCCCATGGGAGATCTTGAAATACGTGCCGCCGTCGCTGACGACGTGCCGGCGATCGTCGGAATGCTCGCGGACGACCCACTGGGCGCACAGCGCGAGTCACCGGACGACCTCGCCCCCTACTTGTCCGCGCTGGAGAGGCGGGGCTGCGCTCCGAACAAGCGCGGGCTGGGGGGGGGCTGGGAGGGA
>NZ_JBEXSH010001354.1:0-454 GCF_040613555.1 Streptomyces sp. NPDC006265 | reverse complement strand
CGCCCAGGTGCGGCCGGCGCTGGCGCGGCCCGCCACCAATCCGACCCACCGCCTGGTGGTGGCGGTCAGGGAGGGCAGGGTCATCGGCACGCTCCAGCTCACGATCATTCCCGGGCTCTCCCGACGCGGCGCGATGAGGTCGATCGTCGAAGGGGTGCGCATCCACGCGGACGAGCGTGGCAGCGGCCTGGGGACCGAGCTCATCGAGTGGGCCATCGAACAATCCCGGGACCAGGGATGCCAGTTGGTCCAGCTGACCTCCGACAAGACCCGCACCGACGCCCACCGCTTCTACGAGCGGCTCGGGTTCACGGCCTCCCACGCGGGCTTCAAGCTCCAGCTGTGACCGGTTGCGTTGGTGGCCTGTTTGTACTGAAAAAGGGGCCCCACGGATGACGGCGCCGAAACGATGGCGCCCCAAACCGCGGGGGCGACAACAACCCGCCAAGGAGCC
>NZ_JBEXSH010001353.1:0-1594 GCF_040613555.1 Streptomyces sp. NPDC006265 | reverse complement strand
AGCTGCGCACGGGTGTCACGGTCCAGCGGGTCGAGCAGCACGGCTCGACGGTGCCGGACCGGCGCACCGTCGCCGTGGTCCTGCAGGGCGGCGAGCCGACGACCACCCGCCCGTGTACGCGCCGACCGGCGCCTCGCTGGACGAGCACGGCCGGGGGCTCTGCATCGTCGACGCCCTGTCCGAGGAGTGGGGCTGGGCCCCCACTCCCCCTGTGGGCAAGACGGTCTGGGCCAGGTTGCCGACCCGGCCGGCCACACCCTGTCCACCCATCTGACACGACTGCCGCGGAAAGGCCCCTCGCCATGCGCAGCGCTTCGACGGAACACCCGAGCAGCGAGCGCCCCCAGCGCCCCGACGCCCCGACCGGGGTGGCCCGGAAGACGCCGCTCCCGGCACTGGATTGCGTGCCGTGGGGCGACATCCAGGACTCCACCGGCTCGGCGGCGGCCATTCCCCTCCTGCTCGCCGGCATCGCCGGGGGTGATGCCGACACCGCCCGCTCCGCCCTCGACGACCTGCGCAAACGGATCTGCCAGTTCGGTTTCGTCGTGGAACAGGCGACCGCGGCCACGGTTCCGTTCCTGTGGGAGCTGGCGAAGTTGCCGCAGGTCACCTGCCGGGCCCAGATCATCGGGCTGCTCAAGAACATCGCCGACGCCCGGCAGTGGGAGAGCACCGCGGCCGTCTATCCGAAGCTGCTGAACCACCGGGAGAACCCGGTGGTATGGGAGCGTGCGGCGCGCCAGGCGGTGCGGGCCCGGCGCGACGAGCTCGGCCGGCTGATGGCGGACGAGGACGGCGAGATCGCCCGGGCCACGACCGAGCTGGCCCGTTCACTGGGCGCCTGAGGCTGTCGTACCTTTTCGGTGAACAGGGAGCCCGTGCACGCCCGCAGACGTGACGAAACGGTGAGGACCCCCTGCCACCATGGGTGATGCCCCTCGCCTCCCGGGGCCGGGCAGTGTAGACATGGCACATGGTCCGACTCTTGGGTCGATCCGGGACTCGATCGCCCCTGCGGCCCGGCGCTGCGCCGTCGACACGGCAGCGGCGGGAGGCGGGCTCGTCGCGGTGGCAACCGGTGGCGGGGCTGCGGTCGGTGCTGGGCGGACGCAGCGTCGCCGGACAGGTGTTCCTGCTCGTCGTGGTGATCGTGCTGTTGCTGGTCGTGGCGGCCGTGGTGGCGCTGGTGCTCCAGGTACGCCACGACACGACGCAGGAGGCCCGCAACCGCTCTCTCGCCGTCGCGGAGACCTTCGCGAACGCGCCGGGCACCGTCGAGGCGCTGCAGAGTCCTGATCCCAGCGCCGTGCTCCAGCCGCGGGCCGAGGCCGCCCGCGAGGCCTCGAAGGTCGACTTCATCGTCGTGATGAACACCGACGGGATCCGCTACACGCACCCCAAGCCGGACCGTATCGGCAAGAAGTTCGTCGGGACGATCGCCCCGGCACTGGCCGGGGAGTCGTTCACCGAGGAGATCGACGGCACCATCGGCCGGCTCGTCCAGGCCGTGGTGCCGGTGAAGGACCCGGACGGCCGGGTCGTGGGCCTGGTCTCGGCGGGGATCACGACCAAGAACGTCGGCGGAACCGCC
>NZ_JBEXSH010001352.1:0-1597 GCF_040613555.1 Streptomyces sp. NPDC006265 | reverse complement strand
GTCACCGTTGGACGGCTGGGGCAGCCCCAGGTCGGCGTTCAGCTCGCGGAAGATGTTGATGAGGCTGCCGGGCAGCGGCCGCACCTCGGGCGCGACCGAGAACGACAGCCCCACCGCGTGGCCCGGAGTCGGGTACGGGTCCTGACCGACGATCAGGACGCGTACGTCGTCGAAGGGCTGCTGAAAGGCTCGCAGGACGTTCGCCCCGGCCGGGAGGTAGGTGCGTCCGGCGGCGATCTCCGCGCGGAGGAAGTCCCCCATCACGGCGACGCGTTCGGCCACCGGTTCCAGGGCCTTCGCCCAGCCCGCTTCGACGATCTCATGCAAGGGTCGTGGTGCCACGGGCGTCACCCTACTGCCGTACGGGCAGCGGCGATCAACCGGTGGCCAACGCCTGTGCGCACCCTCGTCCCCCGTCTCGTCCGCGCCTCAGCCGACGAGCGCGGCCCGCACGCACAGCACGTCCGGCAGATGCGAGGCGAGCTGCTGCCAGCTGTCGCCGTCGTCCGCCGAGGCGAACACCTCGCCGTTGCGGTTGCCGAAGTAGACGCCCGCCGGGTCGGCGTCGTCCGTGCACATCGCATCGCGCAGCACCGTGCCGTAGTGGTCCTCCTGCGGCAGGCCCGCGGTGAGCGGCTCCCAGCACTTGCCGGCGTCCGCCGTCCGGTAGACGCGGCATCGGTGGTCGGCCGGGACCCGGTCGGCGTCGGCGTTGATCGGGAACACGTACGCCGTGTCGCCTCGGTGCGGATGCGCCGCCACCGCGAAGCCGAACGTGGACGGCAGGCCCTCGCCGATGTCCGTCCAGTGCGCGCCCGCGTCGTCGCTGCGGTACACCCCCCAGTGGTTCTGCAGATACAGCCGGTCCGGGGAGGCACCGTCGCGCGTGACTTTGTGCACGCACTGGCCGAACTCCGGGTTCGGGTCGGGCAGGAACACCGCCGAGACGCCCGAGTTGGAAGGCGCCCAGCTCGCGCCGCCGTCCAGCGTGCGGAACACGCCGGCGGTCGAGACGGCGACGGTCACCGCCTTCGGGTCGCGCGCGTCGGTGAGCACGGTGTGCAGGCCCTCACCGCCACCGCCCGGCACCCACTTCGACCGCGTGGGATGCTCCCACAGCGGCCGGACCAGCTCGAACGTCTCCCCGCGGTCCTCCGAGCGGTACAGCGCGGCCGGTTCGGTGCCCGCGTACACCACGTCCGGCTCGGCGGCGGCCGGGTGCAGCTGCCACACCCGCTCCAGGGACGCCCCGGTGTCCTTGGGGAACTTGACGGCCGGGCGGGCCGGTTCGGTCCAGGTCCGGCCGAGATCGTCGGAGTGGAACACCGACGGGCCCCAGTGCGAGCTGTCGCCGCCCGCCAGCAGCCGCGGGGTGCCGGTCCTGGTGTCGATGGCGACCGAGTACACGGCCTGCGCGTTGAAGTAGGGGCTCTCGTCGAACTCCCAGGAGCCACCACCTCGCCGGCGCCCGATGAACAGGCCTTTGCGCGTGCCCACGGCGAGCAGTACCTCGGTCATGCCGATCACCTCCGCGGCGTCGTCCTTGACGCCCTTGTCCCGAACACCGGTCAGTCTGCACCCGACCACTGACAGTCAC
>NZ_JBEXSH010001351.1:0-1598 GCF_040613555.1 Streptomyces sp. NPDC006265 | reverse complement strand
TCGGCGCCTGGTCGACCGCCCCAGCCTCTCGGCCGAGAGTCACGGGTGGCGCGTGGGTGGGCAAGAAAGGGGCGTCACACCGAGACGCGTGACTCCGCCGCGTCCCTGGGGGCAGGAAGCTCCACCGGTCCCGGCTCGCACTGCATGACCCGCGGCAACCGCAACGCCATCACCGCTCCGAGCAGCAACAGCCCCGCACTCACCAGCAACGTCACATGCAGCCCGTGCACGAACGCGTCCCGGGCGGCATGCCGCAGCGCGGCACCGGCGGACCCGCCCAGCTGCGCGGCGACCTCGTACGCCTCCCCCAGCGAATGCCCCGCCGAGGAGGACGCCGACGCCGGCACCCCGGGCACCCCGGACAGCCCCGGCGCGTACGCCGCGTTCATCACCGTGCCGAGCAGCGCGATCCCGATCCCCGCCCCGAGCTGGTACGACGTCTCCCCGATCGCCGCCGCCCCACCGGCCTGCTCCGGCGGCGCCTCACTCAGCATCGACTCGTACGCCCCGAACAGCGTCGTCTCCAGCCCGAAGCCGAGCAGCACGAACCCGCTCACCATCAGCGCACAGTCGTCGGTCCGGCCCAGCGCCGTCAGCAGCACCACCGCGAACGCCGTGAGGCAGAACCCGGCGCACACCATCCGCCGCGGCCCGAACCGCCGCAGCATCCGCGCCCCGGCCAGCCCGGCCGCCATCGCCGCGAACGTCAGCGGCAGCAGCCGCAGCCCGGTCTCCAGCGGCGACAGCCCGAGCACCAGCTGCAGGTACTGCGCCGCGATCAGCTCCAGACCCACCAGCGCGAGCATCGCCAGCACGATGCACCCGACGGACGTGCTGAACGCCGGCCGCGCGAACATCTTGAGGTCCACCAGCGGATACGTCCGCCGCCGCTGCCGCCGTACGAAGCCGACCAACAGCGCGGCGCCCACCACCAGCGACGGCACGGTGAGCAGGCTGCCCAGCGACTCCCCGCCGCCGAGCCGCTTCACGCCCAGCACGACACCGAACAGACCGGCCGCCGCCATCAGCGCGCCGACCACGTCCCAGGGACCCCTGCCGTCGCCCTTCGACTCGGGCAGCAGCAGTCGCCCCACCGGAAGGCTGACCAGCATCAACGGAATGTTGACGAGGAACACCGAGCCCCACCAGAAGTGCTCCAGCAGGAAGCCGCCGAGCAGCGGTCCGACCGCCGCGCCGACTGCGGCCACGGCGCTCCAGATGCCGATCGCGAGCGCCCGCTCGCGCCGGTCGGGGAAGACCTGCCGCAGGATCGAGAGGGTCGCGGGCATGATCATCGCGCCGCCCACGCCGAGCAGCGCCCGCGCCGCGATCAGCACCTGTGCGCTGTCGGCCAGGGCCGCGAGGCCGGAGGCGACTCCGAAGAGCGCGTATCCGAGGAGCAGGACTCTTCGGCGGCCGATGCGGTCGCCCAGCGTGCCGAACAGGATCAGCAGCGAGGCGCAGACCAGTGGGTAGACGTCGACGATCCAGAGCAGCTCGATCCCGCCGGGCCTCAGGTCCTCGGTGACGGCGGGGACCGCCACGTGCAGCACGGTGGCGTCGACGGCGACCAGCAGCAGGCTGACGCAGAGGACGAC
>NZ_JBEXSH010001350.1:0-1603 GCF_040613555.1 Streptomyces sp. NPDC006265 | reverse complement strand
ATCACCGGTGACGGGGGGTCGGGTGCGGCCGGACGCGGACGGCTCGGTAACCTAAGGCCCGCTGACAGACACTTAGGGCGCGTCGCCACTGTGTCCGCCGCCCATCGCAGCGGCTTCGCAGCCGCCGATGGCCTGGTCTCCGCTTGAGTCGTCACATCCCGGAGAGCGCCGCGGCGAAGCGTTTCGTCACCCGGAATCGGCGGCTTCCCCGAAGCAGCGCAGGACCGCCCCACCTCACCCAGGGGACAGTCACAGGACTCTTCCAGGAACCGGGTTTAGGCCGGCCGGGGCACCTGGGGCCTGCCCCCTCAGCCCTGTTGCCGACTCCTGCGGGAGACCACCGCGCGCAGCACCCGGCGGCCCTCGACCGACACCTCCAGCGCCCGGCGCAGCCCGGCCGGGCCGTGTCCGGCGAGGACCTCCAGGACGGTGATCTGGCGGCGCAGTTCGGCGGCGACGAGGGGCGACATGCCCTCCGTGCGGCCCTGGCGGCGGGAGTCGACGGACGGTGCCTCGTCCTCGGCGGTGTCCAGGAGCCGGTGGATCTGGAGGGCCGCGACGGAGCAGGCGTCGGCCCACACCCGGACTCCCGCGGCGGACCGCTCGGCGGGAGCGGCATCGAGCATCCGGTGGGCGAGCACGGCCGCCTCGTCCCCGGGGCCGGCCGCGTCCAGCTTGCCTCGCGCCTGCTCCAGCCGCTCGCCCCACTCACCGGCACCCGCGTCGTCGCCGAGGCTCGCCCACAGCGGCCGCAGGATCTCGTCGTCGCCGCCCAGCAGGGGCACGCACCGATCCAAACAAGCCAGCCCGCTCGCGGCCAGCCCACGCTCGTCGGCCTGTGCGATCAACTCCACCAGGCTCATCCACGCCTCCCTCCGCGGGCCGTCTCCGGGGCCCGATCAGGCCGCTGCCAGCCCTCACCCCTTACGGAACCCGCACTTCCCCTTACTGCGTGCGACGGCCCCGGAGTGTCACAGGGGCACCACACCCAGCCTGTCGAGGAAGCGGAACAGGAGGTTTTCGGCCTGGGGCCCCCTGCTCGAGCGAAGCCGAGAGTGGGGCAGGATCAGGGTCTGACGTCAGTACGGCCACGAGGGCGTCGGCGTTCACATCGGACCCGGCCTCGACGGCCCAGCGCACGGCGCGCTCGGCGGCGTCGCAGGGTTCAAGGAAGTAGTCCTCCAGCGTCAGGCCCTCCCGGCCCGCCCCCAGATACCCGGCCATGGCCGAGCGCGCGAGGCAGGTCGACCACGCGCCGCTCTCCGGGGCCGCGGCCTCCAGCACCACGCACTCGCTGTTCATGACGTACCCGAAGAGCGCGGGCGCCCCGGTCTCCCGGGCGAGGGCGTTCATTTTCCCGATGTCACCGTCGCTGCTCGGCTACTCCCACACCTGCCACCCGCCCGGCGCAGAGGCGCGCTGCGTCGGACCGTCCCCGGCCCACGCCGGCACCTCCAGCTCCGGCAGCGGCCGCCCCCCCCCCCGGCCCACGACGAAATACCCCCAGTAGCCCATGTCCCGGGTCCCCCCGGCATATTCGGTGCCGCTCGCGAGTCGTCGTTCTCGATCGTGCGAGGGGTGCCGTCGTAGGTGACGACCGTCT
>NZ_JBEXSH010001349.1:0-1603 GCF_040613555.1 Streptomyces sp. NPDC006265 | reverse complement strand
GGCCCTGAAACGGGCCGCGGAAGTCGGCGATGGCTGGGTCATCGCGAAGAACCGGGACACCATCACCCGCTCCGAACTCGAAGGCATCAGCCCATGGGAGGGCCTCAAGCGTCTCTCCCACGAACTCGACGTCCCCGAACTCGGCGCGCCGGCCGACATCATCGCGATCGCCGGCGAGGAGGGCGCAGCCGTCGGCGACACCCTCGGCGCGCAGGCCAAGTCGCTCTCCGGCGCCCTGGTAACCAAAGCGAAGGCACAGGCCAACATGGCCTCCGAAAAAATGGTGATGCCCGTCGCGATGCTCGTCCTGATCATGACCGTATACATCGGCTATCCCGCGATCGCGCGGATCATGGCCAGCTAACTCCCTGAAGAGACAAGGAAATCCACGATGGGCAACGACCCCAACTTCACCTTTCTGAAGACCTTCTTCAGCGCCCGGATCGAGCGGCTGCGCAACGTCCGCGACGACCGAGGCTCCGTCTCCATCGAGACGATGATGATCGTCGCGGGCCTCGTCGTCGTCGCCGCGATCGCCGCCGGCGTCATCCTCACCAAGGTCAACGAGAAGGCCAACGAGATCAAGTGATCCGCCTTCGCCGGACTCTCCGCCGTTGGTCCCGCGCGCTCGCCGAGCGCGACGCGCGGGACCGCGGAGCCGTGTCCCTGGAGATGCTCATCGTCTTCCCTGTCGTGCTGCTGATCATCCTGCTGGTCGTACACGTCGGCCTGTGGTGGCACGCGCGCAATGTGGCGATGTCCGCCGCACAGCTGGGAGTTGAGTCCGCCCGAGTACGAGGAGCGTCCGCAGGGACCGGCACCGCCGAGGCCAGGGAGTTCCTCTCCAGGGCCGGCGGCAGCATCTCCGGCACGTCCGTCAGCGGGAGCAAGGGAGCGACGGTGACCATCCGTGTCACCGGCTACGTCGACACGATGATCCCCGGCCTGAAACTGAAGATCGACCAGCACGCCGACGCGGCCGCCGAGCGCATCACGGAGGCCCGGTGACCATCGCCGAAAGACTCCGCGACGACCGCGGCGCACTGTCGCTGGAAGCGGTCATCCTCTTTCCCGTCCTCATTCTGGTACTGCTGCTGGTCATCGCGTTCGGCCGGATCGGGTCCGCCGGCAACGCCGTCGACACCGCAGCCCGCAACGCAGCGCGCGCAGCCTCGCTGGAACGCACCGGCGGTGCCGCCAGCTCCGCCGGATCGGAAATGGCGCGCAACGTGCTCAGCCAGCAGGGACTGCAGTGCACGTCCACCTCGATATCCGTCTCCACCGGCGGGTTCGCCGCGCCGATCGGTGAGCCCGCCTCGACCACCGCCACGGTGACCTGCGTGGTGCGGCTCTCGGATATCGGATTGCCCGGACTGCCCGGATCCAAGACTCTGACCAGCAGCTTTACCTCGTCAATCGACTCCTACCGCCAGCGCGGCTGACAGGACCACCGCATGCCACCCGCCCGCTTCGCCCTCACCCACCGGATCCGTCGCGCCCTCCGCAACGACCGGGGTGCGATGAGCGTGTTCGCCCTCGTGACCATCGTGGCGCTCTCCGCCGTGGCCGCGCTCGTCTACGACGGCGCCGGCAGGCTGCGAGC
>NZ_JBEXSH010001348.1:0-1604 GCF_040613555.1 Streptomyces sp. NPDC006265 | reverse complement strand
GCTCACCGGCGAACTGAGCGGCGGCTGCTGCGGCCTCGCGGGAAACTTCGGCTTCGAGAAGGGCCATTTCGAGGTGTCCGCCGCCTGCGCGGAGGAGCAACTCCTGCCGTCCGTACGGGACGCCCCGGACGGCACGGTGGTCCTGGCGGACGGCTACTCCTGCCGCACCCAGCTGGAGCAGCTGGCGGGCGTGCGGGGCAGACACCTGGCCGAGGTCCTGGCCGAGGCACTGGAGGAGGGCCTCCGGCGCGACGGCGCGTGAGGCGTTCGGGCCACGGCACGGGCCCACCCGAGTGTCTGAGCCGGGGGAGGGACGGGCCCGCTCCTAGGCTCGCGGGACCAGTCACTGCCCGTCGAGGGCCGCTGCTCGAAGGAGCCCGCGCATGAGCGTACGCGTCCAGCCGATCACCCGTGAGGAGCACCTCGCGTTCGTCACGGCCCGCCCCTCCGCCAGCCACACCCAGGTCCCGTCCTGGGGAGAGGTGAAACCCGACTGGCAGGCGGAGAGCCTCGGCTGGTTCGACGGCGGCGGGCAGCTCGTCGGCGCGGGACTGGTGCTGCTGCGCCCGCTGCCCGGGCCGCGGGTGCCCGGGCTGCCGCGCTACCTCGCGTACCTGCCCGAGGGCCCGCTCCTCGACTGGTACGGGCCCGGCCTCGACCGCCTGCTGGAGCCGATGCTCGCGCACCTGAGACGGCGCGGCGCCTTCGCGGTGCGGATGGGCCCGCCGGTCGTGGTGCGCCGCTGGAGCGCCGACGCGGTCAAGACGGCGATCGCGGACCCGGCCGCCCGGCGGCTGCGCGACGTGCGGGCGACGTCGTACGAACCGCGCGCCGACCAGGTCGCGGACGGTCTGCGCCACATGGGCTGGCGGCGGTCCGAGCCCTCCGGCGAGGACGGCTTCGCCGCCGGGCAGCCCCGGTACGTCTTCCAGGTGCCGTTCGCCGGCCGGTCGCTGGAGGACGTCCACAACGGCCTGAACCAGCAGTGGCGCCGCAACATCAAGAAGGCGGAGAAGGCCGGGGTGAAGGTCGTGCGCGGCGACCTGGGGGACCTGCCGGCCTTCCACGAGCTGTACAGCGAGACCGCCGAGCGGGACCGTTTCGTCCCCCGCCCGCTGCCGTACTTCCAGCGCATGTGGAGCGCGCTCACCGCCGAACACCCGGACCGGATGCGGCTCTACCTCGCCTACCACGACGGCGAGGTGCTCGCCGCGGCCACCATGCTGATCGTCGGCGACCACGTCTGGTACTCCTACGGCGCCTCCACCAGCCGCCACCGCGAGGTCCAGCCGAGCAGCGCCGTGCAGTGGCGCATGATGACCGACGCGCACGAACTCGGCGCCGCCGTCTACGACCTGCGCGGCATCACCGACACCCTGGAGGAGTCCAGCCACCTGCTGGGCCTGCTCCGCTTCAAGGTGGGCACCGGCGGCGAGGCCGTGGAGTACCTCGGCGAATGGGACTACCCGCTCAACCGGCTGCTCTACAAGGCGTTCGACGTTTACCTTTCGCGCCGCTGAGGAAACTCCCGGGTCTTCCCAGGGAGTTCACAGCGTCGGCACACCACCCGGGCCGGCCGCCGCGACGGCCGCCACGACATGCGC
>NZ_JBEXSH010001347.1:0-1605 GCF_040613555.1 Streptomyces sp. NPDC006265 | reverse complement strand
GAGGGAGGAGGCGATGGCGTGCTGGGTGCGGGAGTCGGGGGGAACACGTGTCGCGGCCGCGCCGGCCAGGCCGTCGCCGGGGACGCTGAACAGGGCGGGAAGGCGCAGGAGTTCGGCCCAGGCACGCTTCCGGTGCGAGCGGTCGGTACCTGCGCACGGTGCCGTGTCGCCTGGGGTGCCTTCAACGGCGGCTGGGGGAACCCCGGTGGGGCATCCGCAAGGGCTCTCGCGCAGCGTCACAGCGCCTCCCCTGTCTCCCCGGGAACCCTCATCGAACGAGCGGCACGGCACCCGCCCTCGTCCTCTGCCTCGACCCCGCCCTGCCCCAGGCTCCGGCCGAACCGGACCAGTTCCTCGTACTGCTCGGACAACCCCGAGGGCCCCTCCCCCACCGGGTCCTTGAAGTAGAAGCCGAGCGCGCCGAGGGGACCGGACAGTCCTGCCTCGTGGGCGCGGGCGGTCAGGCGGGCCAGGTCGAGGACCAGGGGTGCCGCGAGGGCTGAGTCGCAGCCCTGCCAGATGGTCTGGAGGATCATGCGGGTGCCGAGGAAGCCGTCGAAGGCGACGTGGTCCCAGGCGGTCTTCCAGTCGCCGAGGGCCGGGACGTCGTCGATGTGGACCTCGCCCTCGGGGACGGTGCCGAGGGTGTCGGCGAGAACGCGTTCCTTGCCGGCGTTCTTCGCCGCGGCGGCGGCCGGGTCGGCGAGGGCCGCGCCGTCGCCGCCGCCCAGCAGGTTCGTGCCGGACCAGGCCCGGACGCTCAGCGCCCGTTGCGCGAACATCGGGCCCAGTACGGCCCGCAGCAGCGTCTGTCCGGTCTTGCCGTCCCGGCCGGCGTGGGGCATGCCGTTGCGCTCGGCCTCGGCGGCGGCCACGGGGTGGTGCATGCCTGCGGAGGGGGTGAAGTTGACGTAGGGGCAGCCCGCGCACAGGGCGGCCAGGGCGTAGAGGGTGCTGGCCGGCAGCGGTGCGTAGGGCCCGTGGGAGGCGGGTTCGGTGGAGGCGACGTTCACGACCACGGCCCGCTCCAGCTCGTGGCGGTGGACGAAGTCGCGTATGTCGGCGGCGAAGGCCGTGATCAGTTCGGCCTGGCTCCTGGTGTCCCCGGGGGTGGGGCCGCCGGGTCTGATCTCCCGGTCCGCTGCCGCGAGTTCGGCGGTGACCGCGGTGGCGACGCCGGGTGGGAGGACGCCGCCGGCGGTCAGCGTCTCGGCACGTTTGGGCAGGGGGCAGTCGAGGGTGTCGTGGCCGCCGAAGACGAGGTCGGACAGCGCGGGCAGACCGCTGCCGGTGAAGGCCGGTGTTTCGGTCACCATGCCTATGGGCGGGTGCAGTCCCGCGGCGACGGCGGCGCAGCCGGTGACGACGGTGGTGGCGACGGAGCCTCGGGCTCCGATCAGCCACACCCCCACACGCGGTCGGGAGAGGGACGCGGACATGGGCAGCCTCCTGATCGTGCGCGAGCCCCGGGGGAAGGTGAGGAGACGGGGGGGGGGGGTGCGGGCTGCCCCCCCCCCCCCCCGTCAGTACGCCGATAACGGCGCTTTCGTCAAAAAGACCTTTGGGGAAGATTCCACGTCACCCGCCCCCAAGTTAATTAGTCCC
>NZ_JBEXSH010001346.1:0-1607 GCF_040613555.1 Streptomyces sp. NPDC006265 | reverse complement strand
GTCTCTCACTTGTGGAGCTGCAGCCGTCGTGGAGTGCATCCTCGTGTACGCGCGTGGCCCCACCTGGCCCGGGCCCCGGAGCAGGCGGCGGGAGGGCGGCTGCTCGTCGCGGACTCGTGGCTGCTGCGCGAGGGCAGGGTGCGGGCCTACGCCCGGCACCGGGAGCGGTTCTCGCGGTCCTGCGGTGAGTGCGGCGGACCGGATCCGCGCCGGCTCGTCGCGTTCTGGCAGGACGTGACCGCCGCGCTGCCGCGCACGGGGGCGTGGTTCCCCCGGGTGGAGCTGGCGGCCGGGTCCCTGGAGCTGCGGCTGCTGCTGCGACCCGCTCCGCCGCTCGGTGCGGAAGTGCGTCTGTGGGCGGCGGGCCAGTCCGATCCGCGGACCGTGCCGCGGCGCAAGGGCCCTGATCTGGACGCCCTGGCCCGGGTGCGCCGCCGGGCCACGGGCGAGGGTGCGGAGGAAGCGGTGCTGATCGTCCCCTCGGGCACGGTCCTGGAGTCGGCCACCGCCGGTGTCCTGTGGTGGGAGGACGACACCCTGTGCCTGCCCCCGCCGCGGCTGCCCGTCCTGCCGAGTGTGACGGCCGGGCTGGTCCAGGAACGGGCGCTGCGCTCCGGGTTCCGGATCGCTCACCGCGAGAGGACCGTGGCCGAGCTGGACGGCCGTGAGGTGTGGCTGGTGAACGCGCTGCACGGAATCAGGCCCGTGACGGGCTGGGCCGGACGGTCGATGCGGGTGCCTCCGGCGGAACGCGCCGGGGAATGGCGCAGATGGCTGGACGACATGATGGAGCCGCTGCCGGCCGACTGAATGGCGGGGAAAAGCGGGGTAAAAGAAGCGCCGGATCGAATTCGACCCGGCGCGCCTCCCCTTTCCCTTTTCAGCTTTTCGGGACCATGCGCGTCGCTATCGCGATGCGGTTGTAGGCGTTGATGACGGTGGCCGCCCAGACGAGGGCCGCGATCTGGTTCTCGTCGAAGACCTCGGCCGCTTCGGCGTAGACGGAGTCCGGGACGCGGCCGTCGTGGACCAGCGTCACCGCCTCGGTCAACGCCAGTGCGGCGCGCTCGCGTTCGGAGAAGAACGGCGTCTCCCGCCAGGCGGCCAGGGTGTGGAGGCGCTGCTCGGTCTCGCCCTGCCCGCGGGCGTCCCTGGTGTGCAGGTCGAGGCAGAACGCGCAGCCGTTGATCTGCGAGGCGCGGATCCTGACCAGTTCCAGCAGTTCCGGTTCGAGCTTCGCGTCCTGGGCCGCGGATACGGCGGCGGCGTGCAGGGATCCCATTGCCGCGGAGACGTCGGGGGTGATTTTCTTCAGGGCGACACGGGTTATGGAAGAACTTTCACTCATGGGGTGACCATATCCTTCGGGAGGTATTCCGGAGGGTAATTCGCGCGATTATCCGGGCAGTACCGCGCACAGCGCGTCCAGCGCCCCGGACCAGGTGTGGTCCGGCGGGGTGCCGTATCCGACGACCAGGGCGTCGACGGGCTCGGCCGGAGCGGCGGGGTTGCTGTAGCGGGCGAGTCCGTGGAGCGCGAGACCCCGCCACTGCGGGCTTGAGCGTGCGGTAGTTGATCGTCTCGGGCTTCTTGACCTCGCCGTGGCT
>NZ_JBEXSH010001345.1:0-1608 GCF_040613555.1 Streptomyces sp. NPDC006265 | reverse complement strand
GACCGAGGACGCGGCACGGCTGGCCGAGAGCGGCCTGCTGGGCCCGAAGACCGTCGTCTACACACCGGAAGAGGGTGCGCCCGGCGAAGCCCTCGGCGCGGCCAGGCCGACGGCCTGCCGGAGCAGTTCGCGATGGCGCAGCAGCGGCTCGCGGCGCTCCGGTGGTGCGAGCAGGAGCAGGTCGTCGAGACCGGCCAGCATGCGCCGGGAGATCTGCGGGCTCCCGACGGCGCATCCCCGTACCTCGGTGAACCCGAGATCCACCAGCTCGGTCCAGTCCGGCACGGGCTGCACCAGCCGCACCGCACCGGACCGGTCCCGGTGGAGTGCGGCGTCCAGCGGACGCCGGCTCAGCGCGGCCAGGAACTGGACGACGCGGTCCAGCGCCTGGACGGCGGTCGTCGGATCGTTGATCGCGGGGGACAGGGCGCGCAGTGCGATGTCGGACAACTGCCGCAGCCCGAAACCGAGATCCTGGTGGTAGGTCCGCTCCACCCCCACCGAGATCGCGTAGCGCAGGGCCCTGCGCGGCGGGACCGGCCCGCCGTGCACCGCCAGCACGGGCATGCCGGGCACCACGAAGTCCCCGATCCGCGGGATCAGCCGCAGCACGACCCCGTGTTTGCGCGCCACGCGCACCAGCCGCGCGATGTGCACGTCCCGCAGGACTCCCGCCGGGCCGTCGTGCGGCACCCACGCGGTCTCCGTACCGTGAACGGGAGCCTCCTGCCCGCCCACCGGCACGGGCATCGAGGCGGGCACCCGGAAGGACTCCGAGGCGATCCGTGCGATCACATGGCTGATCCGCATCAGCCGCAGAGTGGCGTTCACGTACAGCACGAACAGCAGCAGGCTCAGCCCGACCATGCTGAGGGTGAGGACCGACTGCACCAGGGGCACCGTCGTGACGGCCCGGGGTTCGTCGACGGTGTCGAAGCTCGTCAGGACCAGCAAGGTCAGTACGAAGGTCGCCAGGAACACCGCGAAGGTCGCCTTGGTGATCCGGCTCCGGACGAAGAGCCGCACCACGCGCGGGGTGAACTGTCCGCTCGCCATCTGCACCGCCACCAGCGAGATGCTGAAGACCACGCCGATGAAGGTCATCATCGCCGAGCCGACCGCGCTCACCACGGCCTTCGCGTCCTCCGCGAACCGCAGCAGTTCGGCGAGCGTCTCGTAGTCCCGGTCCCGCTGGAGCGCGTCGACGATGGCCGTGTCGAGCGCCTCTGCCCCGACCCAGACCACGAAGACGCTCACCATCGCCGCAGTGGGGGCGAACCAGAACGTGTCGCGCAGATGCTCCCGGAGCGGCGACAAGGCACGCCGACGATGTCCCGCCGGGGGGCTCTGCGTAACCATCCAGTCACTCATGGTGTGACCCTAGAGCTATCGGACCGTGAGGTCCCGGACCCCCGCCAGGCGGATGGAAACGCAGGTGAAAGGCACTCCGAAAGCTTGGTATTGTTGTCCGTGTCGCCGCGGGGGGAACACTCTGGCAAGGCGGCAGACACCTGGTCCGGGTGGCGGAATGGCAGACGCGCTAGCTTGAGGTGCTAGTGCCCTTTATCGGGCGTGGGGACGGTGCGGCCTCCTGGCTCACCGTCACCA
>NZ_JBEXSH010001344.1:0-1611 GCF_040613555.1 Streptomyces sp. NPDC006265 | reverse complement strand
GTCGAGTCCGGCGGCGCCGGGTGCGATACCGGTGCTGATCAGGGCGACGGTCACACCCGCGCCGGTGCCGTGCCGGTGCAGCCGGTCCAGGTCGAGGCGCTGGCGTGACCAGTCCTGCTTCTTCGCCTTCTCCCGGGAGGCGGGCGTACAGGTCACCTCCGTCGCGTCCGGGTCGAACGCGGAGGGCATGCCGGGCAGTTTCTGGCCCTTGGCACCGTCGGCCGCCGGCACACGCGCGGGGGCCGCCGCGAGGGCGGGAGCGGCCGTGGGCAGCAGCAGGGCGGCGGCGAGACCGGCGCCGGCGGCCAGGCGGCCGGCCGCGCGGGCGGGCCGCCTCATCGGCCCGCCCCCTTCGGTGCCGCGGCGACGATGTCCTCGGGCAGGAGGATGCGCAGGTCGTCGAGGGTGGGTGCGGCCAGCGAACTGAGCCGCCCCGCCTGGCGGGTGATCATCGACTCGACGACCTGGCGGGCCAGACGCGCGTTGCCGAAGGACCGGTCCCGGGGCAGCGCCTCGAAGTACTCCTTGAGCAGGGCGCCGGTGCCGGGGCCGCACTCGTAGCCCATGCCCGCGGCCTGGGAGCGCACGATGGTGACCAGTTCCTCGGAGGAGTAGTCGGCGAAGGCGACCCGGCGCGGGAACCGCGACGACAGGCCCGGGTTGGAGGCGAGGAAGCGTTCCATCTCGTCGGTGTAGCCGGCGACGATGACGACGACCTCCTCACGGTGGTCCTCCATCAGCTTCAGCAGGGTGTCCACCGCCTCCTGGCCGAAGTCGGCGCCGCCGCCGCGCGGGGTGAGGGTGTACGCCTCGTCGATGAACAGCACGCCGCCGCGAGCGCGTTCGAAGACCTCACGGGTGAGCTGGGCGGTGTGGCCGATATAGCGCCCGACCAGGTCGGCGCGGGCCGCCTCGATCAGCTGGCCCCGCTGGAGGATGCCGAGCTGCGTGAGGATCTCGCCGTAGAGGCGGGCGACGGTGGTCTTGCCGGTGCCGGGCGGGCCGGTGAAGACCAGGTGGTGGCTGAGCGAGGGCACCGGAAGTCCGGCGGCGGCGCGGTGGCGGGCCGTGGTGATGAGGTTGACCAGGTCGGCGACGTCGCGCTTGGCCTCGGCGAGGCCCACCATGTCGCCGAGACGGGTCAGCGGGTCGTCGTCGGGGGCGGCGTCCTGGGCGGCCTGCCCGGCGGCGGTGGCGGAGACGTCCTCCGGCAGCAGCAGCCTGAGGTCGCGTTCGCCGACCTGCGCCAGGGAGGCGAGGCGGACCGCCTGCCGGTCCACCATCTCCTCGAACACCCCGCGTGCGGCACGGCCGTTGCCGAATCCGGAGTCCCGCGGCATGGTCTCGAAGTGCGCCGCCAGCGCGTCCGCGGTGCCCTCGCCCAGTTCGTACTGGTGCTGGGCGCACATGTTCTCCATGATCGCCACCAGTTCGGGCACCGAGTAGTTCTCGAACTCGACGGTTCGCGAGAAGCGGGACGCCAGGCCGGGGTTGGAGCCGAGGAAGGACTCCATCTCCCGGGAGTAGCCGGCCCGGCACCCCGAACTGCCCGTCGCGGGCGGCTTCATCGAGCTGTCCCCGCCGCCGCTGGGCGAGGCCGTCACCGAACTG
>NZ_JBEXSH010001343.1:0-1611 GCF_040613555.1 Streptomyces sp. NPDC006265 | reverse complement strand
ATCACGAGGAACGCGAGGACGGCGACCAGAATCCGCACCCCGATGCTCTTGTCCGGGCCGTAAGAGAACTTGATCACCGCGGGCGCGATGAGCAGCGACACCAGGTTCATGACCTTCAGCAGCGGGTTGATCGCGGGCCCCGCCGTGTCCTTGAAGGGGTCGCCGACCGTGTCTCCGATCACGGTCGCCGCGTGCGCCTCGCCGCCCTTGCCGCCGTGGTGGCCGTCCTCGACGAGTTTCTTGGCGTTGTCCCAGGCGCCACCGGAGTTGGCGAGGAACACCGCCATCAGCGTGCCCGCGCCAATTGCGCCCGCCAGGAACGCGCCGAGCGCTCCGACGCCCAGCGTGAACCCGATGAAGATGGGCGCCATGACGGCCAGCAGACCGGGCGTGGCGAGCTCGCGCAGGGCGTCCTTGGTGCAGATGTCGACGACCTTGCCGTACTCCGGTTTCTCGCTGTAGTCCATGATCCCGGGCTTCTCACGGAACTGCCGCCGCACCTCGTAGACCACGGAACCCGCCGATCGTGACACGGCGTTGATCGCCAGCCCCGAGAAGAGGAAGACGACCGCCGCTCCGGCGATGAGACCCACGAGGTTGTTGGGCTGCGAGATGTCCATCATCAGGCTCATCGGGGCGCCCTCCCCGCTGAGTTTCTCGCCCACGTCCCGCGCGCCGGTGAAGATCGCGTCGCGGTACGACCCGAACAGCGCCGCCGCCGCGAGCACGGCCGTGGCGATCGCGATGCCCTTGGTGATCGCCTTGGTGGTGTTGCCGACGGCGTCCAGGTTGGTGAGCACCTGCGCGCCCGCGCCCTCGACGTCGCCGGACATCTCCGCGATGCCCTGCGCGTTGTCGCAGACGGGCCCGAAGGTGTCCATCGCGACGATCACTCCGACCGTGGTGAGCAGGCCGGTGCCGGCCAGCGCCACCGCGAACAGCGCCAGCATGATCGACGTGCCGCCGAGCAGGAACGCCCCGTACACACCGAGACCGATCAACAGGGCGGTGTAGACGGCGGATTCCAGACCCACGGAGATACCGGCGAGGACGACGGTGGCCGGGCCGGTGAGCGAGCTCTTGCCGATGTCCCGCACAGGCCTGCGGGTGGTCTCGGTGAAGTAGCCGGTCAGTTGCTGGATCACGGCGGCGAGCAGGATGCCGATCGCCACCGCGACGAGCGCAAGAACCCGTGGGTCGCCGTCCTTGCCCAGGATCGCGGCGTCGGTTACCCCGTCGAGCTCGGAGTACTTGCCCGGCAGGTAGACGAAGACGGCCACCGCCACCAGCACCAGCGAGATCACCGCGGAGATGAAGAACCCGCGGTTGATGGCGCTCATGCCGCTGCGGTCGGCGCGCCGGGGCGCCACCGCGAAGATGCCGATCATGGCGGTGATCACCCCGATCGCCGGCACGAGCAGCGGGAAGCCGAGTCCGGCGTCGCCGAAGGCCGCCGAGCCGAGGATCAGCGCGGCGACCAAGGTCACGGCGTACGACTCGAAGAGGTCGGCCGCCATGCCCGCGCAGTCGCCGACGTTGTCGCCCACATTGTCGGCGATGGTCGCGGCATTGCGCGGGTCGTCCTCCGGAATGCCCTGTTCGACCTTGCCG
>NZ_JBEXSH010001342.1:0-1618 GCF_040613555.1 Streptomyces sp. NPDC006265 | reverse complement strand
GCTCCGTACCCCGCCCCCGTCACCCAGCTCCCCCCAGACCCCCCCAGCGGGCCACAGGCCCGCGCCGGCGCCCCTCAGACGAGCCGGACGGGACTCAGCCCGCCCGGCTCGATCTCACCGGTCCGCTGCTGCGGGATGACGGCCCCGCCCTGCTGGAGCGCCACCGTCCGGGCCGGGGCGGGGATGCGGATGCCCTCCGCGCGGTAGCGCTTGTGCAGGCGCTTGATGAACTCGTGCTTGATCCGGTACTGGTCGCTGAACTCGCCGACGCCCAGGATGACGGTGAAGCCGATGCGCGAGTCGCCGAAGGTGTGGAAGCGGATGATCGGCTCCTGGTCGGCCACGGCGCCCTCGACCTCGGTCATCGTCTCGGCGATGACCTCGTTGGTCACCCGCTCCACGTGGTCGAGATCGCTGTCGTAGGCCACCCCGACCTGGACCAGGACGGTCAGCCGCTCCTCGGGGCGCATGAAGTTGGTCATGTTCGTCTTCGCGAGCTGACCGTTGGGGATCACGACGAGGTTGTTCGACAGGTTGCGGACCGTCGTCTGCCGCCAGTTGATGTCCTCGACGTAACCCTCCTCGTTGCTGCTGAGCCGGATGTAGTCACCGGGCTGCACGGTCTTGGAAGCGAGGATGTGGATGCCCGCGAAGAGGTTGGCGAGGGTGTCCTGCAACGCCAGGGCGACCGCCAGACCGCCGACACCCAGAGCGGTGAGCAGCGGGGCTATGGAGATGCCCAGGGTCTGGAGCACCACCAGGAAGCCGATCGCCAGGACCAGGATCCGGGTGATGTTGACGAAGATCGTGGCCGATCCGGCGACCCCGGAGCGGGACTGCGTGACCGTGCGCACCAGCCCGGTCACCACCCGGGCCGCCGACACCGTCGCGACGAAGATGAGCAGCACGGTGAGCACCTGGTTGGTGGTGTGCTGCACCGCGCGGGTCAGCGGCAGCACCGCCGCCGCGCCCGCCACGCCGCCCACGATCGCGGCCCAGGGCACCACGGCCCGTAGCGCGTGCACGATGACGTCGTCGCCCGTCCAGCGGGTGCGGTCGGCGTGCCGGCCCAGCCAGCGCAGCAGGATGCGCAGCGCGAACGCCGCCAGCAGGCCCGAGGCGAGGGCGATGCCGGCGAACAGCAGATCGTCCACGGTGAGTGCCCGGTTCACCGGTCACCTCCGGGGCGGGGATCTGCCGCGAACGCCGTCACCGGCGGCCGGATGTGAAGTCTCGTCACGTCGTCACCTGCTCATCTTCCGGGATGTCCGAAGGTGCCCGACCACCCTGACCTGCGGTCGGCACGATCGTTCATCCTGCCGTATCCGGTACGGGGTTCCGTACCGGATACGGGGTGGGCGGAGGGTGAGTCACTGCACATGACGCACGACCACGCCCGGCTCGCTCACAGGACCGTGAACGACCCGTGCCGGCCCTCGCCGGAAGCGAACCGGGCGGCTCCTTCGAGGCTCTCGGCCAGGACGCCCGCGCCGTGCCGGAACTCGGCGTGCGGCGCGGCCGGTTCGTCCAGGCCCTCCTGGTCCAGGACGCAGGCCCGGTCGGAGCGCAGGCAGGACTGCGGGAACCGGGCGAGTCTCGGGAGGACGTTATGAAGCAT
>NZ_JBEXSH010001341.1:0-1626 GCF_040613555.1 Streptomyces sp. NPDC006265 | reverse complement strand
GGCCTGATCGCCGGCGTGGCCGCCGCGCTGGGGGCCTGCCGGCCCGGGGTGCGGGTGTGGGGCGTCGAGACCGAGGGCGCGCAGGCCATGTCCGAGGCGCTGGCGGCGGGCGGCCCGCTGCCGGTCACCCTGTCGTCGATCGTCTCCACCCTCAGCGCGCCGTCCGTCTCGCAGCTGACGTACGACCATGTCGCCGCCCTGGTCACCGAGGTTCTCGTGGTGCCGGACCGGGAGGCCGTGCAGGGCTCGCTGGATCTGGCCGACCACGCCAAGGTGTGGGCCGAACCGGCGGCCGGCTGCCTGCTGCCCGCCGCCCGGCAGGTCCTGGAGCGGGTCGGCGACGGGGCCCGGCTCGGCCTGGTGGTGTGCGGGGGGAACGCGACGACGGGCGACCTGTTCGCCTGGTCGCGTCGCTTCGGTCTGCGCTGACGTTCCGGTGACTCTCGGACAATCCCGCGCGGAATTCATCGGAGGGCTCCGAGTTCAGACGCTGTACACGTCCGCATTTACCGCCGGTTACCGCCAGGCCGGGCGGGAATTTGCGAATCCGCGGCGGCGACGGGCGAATTCCCGTCGCCCGCCGCGACCCCGGCCGCCGAGGTGAACCGCGCCCGAGGCGGCGAAAGACCGTTTTCTCCTCGCACACTTGCACCCATACTCGCCTCCTTCCTTGAACAAAAGACAGGAATGAACACGGAGTTGCGATCCGTTTGAACGCAGGGTGCCTCGCTCCCCGTACCTCTGGAAAAGGTCAGAGCCAGGTTTCCAGCGAGGGATGGCCATGGGCAGGGCGCACGTCTCCACACACCAGTTGGTCGCCGGCCGGTACCGGCTGCTAGAGATCATCCAGCGCGAGACCAACCGCATCTGCTGGTACGCCGAGGACACCGGGGCCGGTGAGATCTCCCGCCCGTGCCTCGTGACCCAGATCGGGCTTCCGGAGGACCCGCGCGGGGCCGAGCGCCGGGCCGCCGCCCGCCTGCTGCGCGCCACCGAGAACATGGCGCTGCTGTGCCCCGGCCGGATCGCCACGGTCGTCGACGCCGACGAGGAAGCCGGCGCCCTGTGGGCCGTGAACGAGTGGATCGACGGCACCCCGCTCGGTGAACTCCTTTCGGAGCAGGGCACGTTCAACTACGTGCGGGCGGCGCGGATCGGCCTGGAGCTGCTCGACGTGCTGGACGCCGCGCACGCCGATGGCATCACGCACGGCGAGCTCAGTCCCGGCCAGGTGTTCGTGCGCGAGGACCACTCGGTCGTGGTCACCGGCTTCGGCCTGGCCGGCGCGACCCTCGCGCCCCGGCTCACGGCACCCGCGTACGCCTCCCCGGAGCAGGCCCGCGACCAGCGCATCGGCCCCGCGGCCGACCTGTGGGCGCTGGGCTCGATCCTGTACACGATGGTCGAGGGACGCCCGCCGTTCCGGGACCGGGGACGCCCGGAGAACACTCTGAAGGGCGTGGACCGGCTGCCACTGCGCACGCCGGTGCGCGCCGGGCCGCTCACCCAGGTCGTGCAGGGACTGCTCCGCAAGGACTCACGGGAGCGGCTGACCCGCCCGGTGGTGCGTGAGGCGCTGACCCGGGCACTGAGCGAGGATCCCGAGGCCGCCCTGGCCGCGGCACC
>NZ_JBEXSH010001340.1:0-1627 GCF_040613555.1 Streptomyces sp. NPDC006265 | reverse complement strand
GGGCGAGGGCACGCCCGTGTGGCCGGCGTGACCGGCGTGGACCAGCAGGTGCAGACAGCCCGGGAAGAGCTCGGTCATCGACAGCAGGCCGAGCTCCGTGACGGGCCGGTCCTTGCCCGCGAACCAGCGCTGCCGGGGCAGCCAGTCGCGCAGCAGCCCGCCGAGCGACTCCATGGGCTCGGCCAGGCGCGGGAGGTCCGGGCGCAGGGATGCGGTCTTCGGCATGGTCACGCCTCCTTTCGTCGGCGCAGGCTCACAGTCGCCGGCCGATGCGGGATGCGACTCGGGTGAGCCGGAACCAGTAGAAGCCGTGGCCCCCGAGGGTCAGCAGGTACGGCAGCTCGCCGATGGCCGGGAAGCGGACCCCGCCGAACAGCTCCACCGGGTGCCGCCCCGCGAACTCGCGCAGGTCCAGCTCGGTGGGCTGCGCGAACCGCGCGAAGTTGTTGACGCACAGGACCAGGTCGTCCTCGTACTCCCGCAGGAACGCCAGCACCGCGGGGTTGGAGGAGGGCAGTTCGGTGTACGAGCCGAGCCCGAAGGCCGGGTTCTGCTTGCGGATCTCGATCATGCGGCGGGTCCAGTGCAGCAGCGACGACGGCGACGACATCGACGCCTCGACGTTGGTCACCTGATGGCCGTAGACCGGGTCCATGATCGCCGGGAGATAGAGGCGGCCCGGGTCACAGGTGGAGAAGCCGGCGTTGCGGTCCGGGGTCCACTGCATGGGTGTCCGGACGGCGTCCCGGTCGCCGAGCCAGATGTTGTCGCCCATGCCGATCTCGTCGCCGTAGTACAGGATCGGCGAGCCGGGGAGGGCGAGCAGCAGCGCGGTGAACAGCTCGATGGTGTGCCGGTCGTTGTCCAGCAGCGGGGCCAGGCGCCTGCGGATGCCGATGTTGGCGCGCATGCGGGGGTCCTTGGCGTACTCGGCCCACATGTAGTCGCGTTCTTCGTCCGTGACCATCTCGAGGGTGAGCTCGTCGTGGTTGCGCAGGAACATCCCCCACTGACAGCCCGACGGGATGGCCGGGGTCTTGGCCAGGATCTCGGAGACGGGGTAGCGGGACTCGCGGCGCACGGCCATGAAGATGCGCGGCATGACCGGGAAGTGGAAGGCCATGTGGCACTCGTCGCCGCCGCTGGGATAGTCGCCGAAGTAGTCGACGACGTCCTCGGGCCACTGGTTGGCCTCCGCCAGCAGGACGGTGTCCGGGTACAGGGCGTCGATCTCGCGGCGGACGCGCTTGAGGAATGCGTGCGAAGCGGGCAGGTTCTCGCAGTTGGTGTCCTCGGCCGCGTAGAGATAGGGCACCGCGTCCAGCCGGAAGCCGTCGATGCCCAGGTCCAGCCAGAACTTCAGCGCGGCCAGGATCTCCTCCTGGACACGCGGGTTCTCGTAGTTGAGGTCCGGCTGGTGGGAGAAGAAGCGGTGGAAGAAGTACTGGCCGCGCACCGGGTCGTAGGTCCAGTTCGAGGTCTCCGTGTCGACAAAGATGATCCGGGCGTCCGGGTAGCCCTTGTCGTCGTCGGCCCACACGTAGTAGTCGCCGTAGGGCCCGTCGGGGTCCTTGCGCGACTCCTGGAACCACGGGTGCTGGTCGCTGGTGTGGTTCATGACGAAGTC
>NZ_JBEXSH010001339.1:0-1628 GCF_040613555.1 Streptomyces sp. NPDC006265 | reverse complement strand
GACCCGTGCCCGCGGCTTCACCCAGGACGACGCGCACATCTACTGCACCCGCCGCGACGCCTGGCACGACCTAGGCCTCCCGCCTGCGCAGGAGGTGCTCGCGTGCCCTGGAATCGCCCGGACCGCCGCGGGCCGCGAGGCCTGCGGCGATACGGTCCCGGACCTCGGCGGGCCTGTGGTTCGCGTACTTGAACTTGGCGCGCACGTCCGTCACTTCGAGGCGCAGGCCGCGGATGCCGGCGAGCATCCTGCCGTACGGGGCCTCGTCCGCCGCCGCCCGTGCGGAGCCGCCCCGCGGCTGGAAGTGGTCGACCTGGCGGTTGAGGAGTGTGGCCTTCTCCGCCGGGTCGTCCACGACGTGGGCGCGGCAGCGGAGCTGTACGGCCGCGTAGAAGCTCGTGGGGGTGCCGTGCTCGGGCGGGACGTCCGGGGCGGCCTGCCAGGGGCCGGGCACGAACACGTAGTCGTCGACCACGCTCAGCAGGGCGTCCGGGTCGGCCTCCAGGGCGGGCCAGAGCGGGTTGGGGCGGGCGAGGTGGGTGACGACCTCGCCGCGCCCGGCGTCGTAGGCGAAGTGCAGGGGCTGGACGTGGGGTGGTTCGCCCGGCAGGCCGTTGACGGCGAGCCGGCCGAAGTCGTGACCGGCCAGCCACCGTTGCCATTCGGCGTCGTCGCGGGGCGTGTCCCAGGGGTGGATCAGCATCACAGGGCCGCGAGGTAGCCGGGCAGTTCGGTACCGGGGGCGAGGCCGGGGTCGGAGTCCGGCGTGCCGTAGGTGCGCCGTACCGGGACGACTCCGGCCCAGTGGGGGAGGGCGAGGTCCTCCGGTTCGTCGTTCACGCCGCCGGTGCGCAGCTTCGCGGAGACCTCGCCCAGATCCAGGCGGATCACGGCGGTGGCGGCCAGCTCCTTCTTGCTGGCGGGGCGCGAGTCCGCGGAGCGGCCGGGCACGACGTGGTCGACCAGCGCGTCCAGGGCCTGCCGCTTCTCCTCGGGGTCCGTCACGTCGTGGGCGACGCCGTGCACCACCACGGAGCGGTAGTTGATCGAGTGGTGGAAGGCCGAGCGGGCCAGGACCAGACCGTCGACGTGGGTGACCGTCAGGCAGACCTCGAGGCCCGGGTCGGCCTGACCGGCCGCCCGCAGCGGACGCGAGCCCGTCGAGCCGTGCACGTACAGCCGCTCGCCGACCCGGGCGTACAGCGTGGGCAGCACGACCGGCGCGCCGTCGCGGACGAACCCGAGATGGCAGACGTAGGCCTCGTCGAGTATCCCGTGCACCAGGTCCCTGTGGTACGAGGCCCGGCCCGGGGAGCGGGTGGGGACGGTGCGGTCGGTCGGGGTGTAGGCGGTGTCGGGCTGCGACGGCGTCTGCGTGGTCCCTTGCATGGCGCTCTCCATTGCACTAGTGCATAATTGACTTTGTGCTAGGAGAGTATCGGATCAGTGGGCGTCGCGCAGCGGACATTTCCGCGAGCATCGAGCGAGCGGTGGGGGCCGGTGAGCTGCGCCCCGGTCAACTGCTGCCTCCCATGCGGGAGTTGGCGGAACAGTTGGGGGTGAATCCCAACACGGTCGCGGCCGCGTACCGCACCCTGCGCGAGCGCGGGGTCATCGAGACCGCGGGC
>NZ_JBEXSH010001338.1:0-1628 GCF_040613555.1 Streptomyces sp. NPDC006265 | reverse complement strand
GTCTTCGCCATGGCCGCAGCGGGCCTGTCCCTGATCTTCGGAGTGATGCGGGTCGCCAACCTCGCCCACGGCGACCTGATGATCCTCGGCGGCTACGTGGCCTCGGTGGCCGCCGTCAGCCTGCACATCCCCGTCGCGCTCACCGTGCTGGTCTCGATGGCGGCCGTCGGCGGCCTCGGCTACCTCATCCAGCGGACACTGCTCGACCGGGCCATGGGACTCAGCGAGTTCGCGCCCCTGATGGTCACCTTCGGCATCTCCGTGATCATCCCCAACGTACTTGTCCAGCTCTTCAGCAACGACTCCAAGCCGCTCGCCATCGGCTCGCTCGGCACCGCGAGCATCCGCGTCGGCAGCGACCTGGCCATCGGCTGGTTCCCGCTGATCACCGTCGGGGCGGCGGTCGCCGTCCTTGCCACGCTGCACCTCTTCCTCTACCGCACCCAGTCCGGCCGCATCGTCCGGGCCACCGCCGACGACCGCGCCGTCGTGCGACTGATGGGCGTCGACAACCGAAAGGTCTATGCCCTCACCAGCGTCATCGCCTTCGCCACCGTCGCCCTGGCCGGCACCCTCTACACCATGCGGCAGGGCGGAGTGACCCCCTACGAGGGCCAGCTCAACGTCCTGTTCGCCTTCGAAGTCGTCATCATCGGCGGCCTCGGCTCGCTGTGGGGCACCCTCGCCGGCGGCATGGTGCTGGGCATCGCGCAGTCCGTCGGCGCCCAGATCTCGCCCGACCTGCCGTTGCTCGCCGGGCATCTGGTGTTCCTGGCGGTTCTGGTTTTCCGGCCGCAGGGCCTGTTCGGCAGGAGTGTGCTCGCATGACCGCCCAGACCACCGCCGTCGACTCCCCGGTGACCACGTCCGTACCCCCCGCCGTCCGACGCGGCGGCCGCGCCGCCGTCCTCGGCCTGACCGGGACGTTCCTCGTCCTGGGGGTCATGGCGAGCCTGCCCTACGTCGTCGACAACGGCGTCACCACCCAACTGGTGAAGCTCTGCTACCTCATCGCCCTGGCCTCGATGTGGAACCTGCTCGCCGGATACGCCGGCATGGTCTCCATGGGCCAGCAGGCTTTCATCGGCCTCGGCGCGTACACGCTTTTCGTCGTCAACGACCACGGACTCAACGTCTACGCCGGCACGCTCGTCGTCTCGGCGATCGTCGCTCTGATCGCGTGGCCGGTGTCCTACATCGCCTTCCGGCTGCGCGGCGGCTACTTCGCCGTCGGGACATGGGTGATCGCCGAGGTCGTCCGCCTCATCGTCGTCCGCTTCGACTCCCTCGGTGCCGCGAGCGGCCGCAACATCACCACCATCACCGCCGAACCGGTGCTACGGCAGGCGTACACCTACTGGTTGGCCCTCGCCGTGATGGCGGCGGCGGTGCTGGGCACGTATCTGGCGCTGCGCAGCCGCCTCGGCCTGGACCTCCAGGCCATCCGAGACGACGAGACCGCGGCCGGCTCGCTCGGCGTGAACGTCACGCGTGGCAAGCGGATCATCTACATCGCGGCGGCCGGCGGCTCCGCCGCCGCCGGCGCGGTGATAAGCGTCAAAAACCGTGGGGGGGCCACGCCACCACACAACATCGGGGTGCAGTAGAAACGAAGAGCGGGGGGTAGG
>NZ_JBEXSH010001337.1:0-1629 GCF_040613555.1 Streptomyces sp. NPDC006265 | reverse complement strand
CCTCGGCGAAGACTCCGCGGACGGTGTCGCCGGCGCGGATCTGCGGGGCCCACTGGAGGGCGTTGGTGGCGAAGGCGCCGGGCCGCAGGAACGTCCACGCCAGGCCGCTGACGCGGACCTGCCGTTCGGCGGTAGCGTGCATGACGTGGATGGGGTGGGTCTCGTCGGCGCCCGGCGCGATGATCGCGGAGGACAGCAGGACCACGTGGCGCACCCCGGCGGCGCGGGCGGCCGCCAGCAGGCCGGGGGTGCGCTCGCCGCCCGCTTGGACGTACAGGAACAGCTTGGTGGCGCCCTCGAAGGGGGCCGGGTCGTCGTACCGGAGTCGTACCGTCTCGGCGCCGGCGGGCGGGCGGGCCCGTTCCGGGGCGCGGGTCAGTGCCCGCACGGGCCGGCCGGCGGTGGCGAGGCGTTCGACCAGGGCGCGGCCGACGTTTCCGGTGGCACCGGTCACTGCGATCATGGTGGGCTCCTCGGGCTTGATCGTCTGTCTTCCCGAGGCTGGGAAGGGCGGCCGGCCCGCCGCGTCGGCGAAAGGGACCAGCCGCCCCACGAGGGCCCTACGTCGGCGGTCCTAGTTCTTCCCGATCCCTTGGACCCGCAACGCCCTTGCCAGGTCGTCGAGTTGGTCGACGAGCTTGCGGCGCAGCCCGGGGCTGGGATCGGCGTCGCGCAGGCATGCCTCGCCGAGGCGGAGGGTGTCCGCGTCGACGGCATGCGCGGGGAAGGCGTCGCGGCCGACGGCCACGGCGATGGCGGGGCCGCGGCGGTCGGCGACGGCGACCGCGTCGGCGTAGTAGCGCCCGACGTACTCGCTTACCAGGTCGGCCTGTTCGGGCTGCCAGAAGCCCCGGGCGGTGGCGGTGAAGAGGTAGTTGGACAGGGTGTCGGAGCCGAACATGGCCTCCCAGGCGCGGGCCTTGGCCTCCGGGTCGGGCAGGGCGGCCCGGCAGCGGGCGGCGCCCTCCTGGCCGGTGGCGCTCGGGTCGCGTTCCAGTTCGGCGGCGATGGCGGTCTCGTCGGTCGCGCCGAGGACGGCGAGCCGGGCGAGGACGCGCCAGCGCAGCTCGGGGTCGAGCTCGGGGCCTCCGGGGACGGTGCCGTCGGCGAGCCAGGCGGCGATGGTGTCGGGGTGGGCGGCCACGGCGATGCGGTGGCGTACGGCGATCAGGCGCAGGCCGGGGTTGTCGCCGTCCTCGGTGCGGCGGATGAGGTCGCGGCACAGGTCGGAGAGGGTGGCGAGGGCGGCGGGCCGCTCCTTGGGTGTGAGGTAGCGGTCGGCGATGTACGTGGAGGCGAAGGCGAGGACGCCCTGGACGATGGCGAGGTCCGTCTCCAGCGGGAGGTGGGCGCGGGCGGTCTCCAGGTAGGCGCCGGGGGCGAGTTCGCCGTCGCGGACGGCGTCGCGCAGGGCGTTCCAGACGACCGCGCGGGTGAGCGGTTCGGGCAGGCCGGAGAGCTCCTTGCGGACGGTCTCGAAGGACTCGGGGTCGAAGCGGACCTTGGCGTAGCTGAGGTCGCCGTCGTTGAGGAGGAGCAGGGCGGGCCGCTTGCCGATGGGGTGGGCGTCGGTCGGCGGGAGGTCCAGGTGGTGGCGTGCGCGGTGGACGGGCGGGCCGCCGTCGTCGG
>NZ_JBEXSH010001336.1:0-1629 GCF_040613555.1 Streptomyces sp. NPDC006265 | reverse complement strand
CGGGTGGCCCGCGGAGTAGAGCTCGTAGTCGCCGGAGTCCAGGTCGAGGACCAGGCACGCGTCCAACAGGCCCGGGTCGGCGCGCAGGGTGGGCGGCAGCTGGAGCAGGACCGGGCCGAGCCGGTCGCCGAGGCCCGCCGCGTGGCTCATCAGGCGGTGCACCGGCTCCTCGGGGTCCTTGAGCCGCTTGATGTGCGTCAGATAGCGGCTCGCCTTCACCGTCACGACGAAGTCCCCGGGCACCCGCCCCCGCCAGTCCTCGAACGTCTCCCGCGCGGGCAGCCGGTAGAAGGCGTTGTTGATCTCGACGGTGGCGAAGTGCCGCGTGTACTCCTCCAGCCAGAGCCGCATCGGCAGCCCGGACGGGTACAGGACGTCCCGCCAGTCCTTGTACTGCCACCCGGACGTGCCGACGAACAGGGTCATACACCCATCAAAACACCGGCGGGCGGGGAGCTCCTACAGATACAGGCCCGCGTCGACGCCCCCGCGCGGCTCCGGCAGGGATGTCGGGGACGTACCCCGGCGCAGCGCGTACAGCTCCGCCAGCGTCGCGCCCTCGCGGCCGACGCCGTCCTCCTGGCCCAGCCAGGTCACCGCCTCGCGGCGGGTCAGCGGACCGATCTCGATCCGGGCGAGGCAGCGGCCCGGGCGGACCACGGCCGGGTGCAGGCGCTCCAGGTCCTCGTTGGTCGTGACACCGACCAGGACGTTGCGACCCTGCCCGAGCAGGCCGTCCGTCAGGTTCAGCAGCCTCGACAGCGCCTGGCCCGCCGTGTGCTTGGCCTCGCCGCGGATCAGCTCGTCGCAGTCCTCCAGGAGCAGCAGCCGCCAACGGCCCTTACCCGTCGCGTCCTCCTCGCCGATGGCGATGTCCATGAGGTAGCCGACGTCGGAGAAGAGCCGCTCGGGGTCCAGGACGCAGTCCACCTGGCACCAGTCGCGCCAGGACCGGGCCAGCGTTCGCAGCGCCGACGTCTTGCCGGTGCCCGGCGGGCCGTGCAGCAGCAGGAGCCGGCCCGCGATGTCCTCGGGGGTCGTCTTCATCAGGCGGTCCATGGCGTCCGCCACCGGCGCGGTGTAGTTGGGCCGGACCTCGTCCCAGGTACCGGCCGCGATCTGGCGGGTGGTGCGGTGCGGGCCGCGGCGCGGGGAGACGTACCAGAAGCCCATGGTGACGTTCTCCGGCTGCGGTTCCGGCTCGTCCGCCGCGCCGTCCGTGGCCTGGTCGAGGATCTTCTTCGCGAGTTCCTCACCGGTCGCCGTCACCGTGACATCGGCGCCCCGGTTCCAGCGGGAGACCAGCAGCGTCCAGCCGTCGCCCTCGGCGAGCGTCGCGCTGCGGTCGTCGTCCCGGGCGACGCGCAGCACCCGGGCGCCGGGCGGCATCAGCGTCGCCCCGGACCGCACCCGGTCGATGTTCACCGCGTGGGAGAACGGCTGCTCGCCCGTCGCGAAGCGGCCGAGGAACAGCGCGTCGACGACGTCGGACGGGGAGTCGGAGTCGTCGACGTTGAGCCGGATCGGCAGCGCCTCGTGCGGGTTTCCAGACATGCCGCCATGATCCGGCACGGGGACGCCGCGTGCACCCGGTTTCCAGGTGCACGCGGCATGTAGCCCCCGTGCATG
>NZ_JBEXSH010001335.1:0-1634 GCF_040613555.1 Streptomyces sp. NPDC006265 | reverse complement strand
TCCGGCCCGGGTACGTATCCCGTGGCGGGCATGGCGACGGGACCCGCGGAGTAGTTCACGCCGCGTTCGATCCGGTCGAGGCGGGCCATCACGGAGCGCTCGTCGCCGTAGGCGGTGGGGAGCAGGACGCGGGCACAGATCAGTTCGAGCTGGAGACGGGGCGAGTGGGCGCCGCGCATCTCGGTCAGGCCCTCGTTGACGAGGTCGGCGGCGCGGCCCAGCTCGGCGGGGCCGAAGGTGCCGGCCTGGGCCTGCATGCGTTCGATCACATCGGCGGGGGCGTCGATGAGCCCCTTCTCCGCCGCGTCCGGGACGGCGGCGAGGATCACCAGGTCGCGCAGCCGCTCCAGGAGGTCGGCGACGAAACGACGCGGGTCGTTGCCGCCCTCGATCACGCGGTCGACGACCTCGAAGGCCGCGGCTCCGTCGCCGGTGGCGAAGGCCTCGACGACGGAGTCGAGGAGGGAGCCGTCGGTGTATCCGAGCAGGGCGGTGGCCATGGCGTACGTCACACCGTCCGCCGCGGCGCCGGCGAGGAGCTGGTCCATCACGGACATGGAGTCACGCACGGACCCGCCGCCCGCGCGCACGACGAGCGGGAGCACGCCCTCGGCGACGGGGATGGCCTCCTTCTCGCAGACCTGCCCGAGGTACTCCCGGAGGGTGCCGGGGGGTACGAGCCGGAAGGGGTAGTGGTGCGTCCGGGACCGGATCGTCCCGATGACCTTCTCGGGCTCGGTGGTCGCGAAGATGAACTTGAGATGCTCCGGCGGCTCCTCGACGACCTTCAGCAGCGCGTTGAAGCCGGCCGACGTGACCATGTGGGCCTCGTCGATGATGTAGATCTTGTACCGGCTGCGGGCGGGCCCGAAGAAGGCCTTCTCGCGCAGGTCACGGGCGTCGTCCACGCCTCCGTGGGAAGCGGCGTCGATCTCGATGACGTCGATGGAGCCGGGGCCGTTGCGCGCGAGGTCCTGGCAGGACTGGCACTCCCCGCAGGGTGTCGGCGTGGGCCCCCGCTCACAGTTCAGGCAGCGCGCGAGGATGCGGGCGCTGGTCGTCTTGCCACAGCCGCGCGGCCCGCTGAACAGGTACGCGTGGTTGACCCGGTTGTTCCGCAGCGCCTGCTGCAGCGGGTCGGTGACATGCTCCTGCCCGATGACCTCGGCGAAGGTCTCGGGGCGGTAGCGGCGGTACAGAGCGAGAGACGACACGCATACGAGGTTATAGGCGCCCACTGACATCGGAACCCGGCGAGGAGATCCGGTCCGGGAACGCAGACGCCCCCCACGCACCCGCCAGAGCCGACCTACCCTTGCTGCCTTCCGGCCCTGGGGGAGTTCAGTCAGATAGCGCCGCGTGAGGGGCTGCGCCAAGGCTACCTGATGTCGGAGGCGGGAACGAGTTCGCGAGCACTCCTCAACGTCTTGTATTGTTTGCGGCGGAGGATTCGCCTAGAGGCCTAGGGCGCACGCTTGGAAAGCGTGTTGGGGGCAACCCCTCACGAGTTCGAATCTCGTATCCTCCGCCAGTGCCTCACCGGGCACGATGTCGAAGGGCCCCACCCTTCGCGGTGGGGCCCGTCGACGTGTCTCAGCCCACGTTGTCCTTGTTTTTGTGAAAACCGGGGGGTT
>NZ_JBEXSH010001334.1:0-1637 GCF_040613555.1 Streptomyces sp. NPDC006265 | reverse complement strand
GCGCGCATTGTCGTCGACGGCTCCGGCCCCGAGACCCCACCTGGCGCCGCCCTGCTGATCGGGGCGGCCTGTGCCACGGGCCGCCCGGTGGCCGCGTATCTGCCCCGCAGCACCTACACCCACGCCATCGGCCGTGAGCCAAATCACCGCAATCTCATGGTCCAGTACGGCGTTGATGCCACACTCCGCAGCGCAGACGAGGTGTCCGCGTGGATCAACGGGTGACCATTGACGAGATCGCCCAGCACCGCACCGTCGTACTCGAAGGCGGGGACGGCGTCGGCAAGACCACCCTCGCCAACCTTCTCGTCACCCAGAGTGGCTTCATCGCAGTGCACTCACCCCGCACGCCCGACCATCAGAACCTGACCCGCCGATACCGCGATCTTCTAGCACGGCCAGGCCCGCTGGTCCTGGACCGTAGCTTCGTCAGCGAGCTGGTCTATGGCCCCCTCTACCGAGACCGATCCCGCCTCACCTTGGAACAGGCCCTCGCCCTGGCCGACCTCGTCACGGCTCGCGACGGCGTCTTCGTCCACCTCACCGCGCCCGTCGCTGTCGTACGCAGCCGTCTCATGGCCCGTGACGGCCATGCCCCCGAAGCGGAGGAGATCGCCGCGCTTGGCGAAGCCTATGAGCGCGTCTTCCGCGTCCTGGCCAGCCACGTGCCCGTTCTCAGGTACGCCGCCGAGCCGGAATCCCCCAGCCCCACCGGCTGACTCCTGTCCCGTTCCCGCCGCTCCGGCACCTGGGCCTCGTTAGTATTCCCCGAGAAGACCGCACCGCACCGTCAAGGGGAACCGCCGTTAACATCACCGACGCCCAGAGGCTTGCCTGGAAGAACAAGCTCGACAAAGGGTTCAACACCTCCGACATCCCAATGGAGTTCGGCCTGCTGACAGCCGAGGTTGGGGAGGCGTTCACGGCTTGGCGTAAGGGGCTGCCCGACCGCGGGGAAGAGCTCGCCGACGTATTCCTGTACTTGGTGGCGATCGCCGAGATGCAGGGCGTTGACCTCGGCGAAGAGGTCGAGCGGAAGATCGAGAAGAACGCACGACGCGAATACACCGCCGGCGCCAATGGCACACTCCTGCGCACCAGCCGAGAGTAGAAAGCGGATGCAGGCGCTGGTCAGAAGGCCGTGCGCACCACGCTCCAGGGGTCTGCCGACGCGGTCGGCCCCTCGTAGAGTGCCGCCCGTCCCGAGCGGCGCCACGGCCGGGCCAGACGGATCGCGACGTCGATGTCCGTGGTGATTCGCGTCAAATTGTCCTGCCGCTTCGCTGCTAAATGTCCAACCCCTCCAAGACGTCGACTACGGCACAAGCACAGGTCAACGCAGATTTTCAGCTGGACACGTTCACTCGAACCGCCCGGGCACGTTCACGCGAGTCACCAAGTGGCCCATCCGATCGCCCGCCGTCCCTAGACCGCGCCACGCCCTCAGGGCCTCACCCCCGCACAGCCATCTGCCCGCCCTCCCCCCAGCCCCGGCGCGCCAGGGCAGAAAGGGGGCGCGTGGAGCCGACAGGTGTGCGCCCTGCCTGAGGCACGGCCAGACCCGTACCGTCGCAAGATCGGCCTGTCCATGCCACTTCGACGGGGGACCCGGCGGGATCGGTTCCCCTTACGGCGGG
>NZ_JBEXSH010001333.1:0-1642 GCF_040613555.1 Streptomyces sp. NPDC006265 | reverse complement strand
GCTCCTGCCCGGCGGGCGGCTCGGTCTGGGCCCGCAGCGAGAGCACCGGGCTGCCCGTGGCCGCCGCCTCCAGGGCGAGCCGCTCCTGCTCGGCGGTGGGCGCGGCTTCCTCGGGGTCGTCCGGGGCGTCGCCCGCGAGCACCGCCGAGACCCGTTTGACCAGGTCGGCGACGAGCGAGCCGCGCCAGGACGACCAGGCGGCCGGGCCGGTCGCGAGGGCGTCGGCCTCGGTGAGGGCGTGCAGCAGTTCCAGGGTGCCCTGGGAGCCGACGGCCTCGGCGACGGAGCGCACGGTGCCCGGGTCTTCCAGGTCGCGCCGGGTGGCGGTGTCGATGAGCAGCAGGTGGTGCCGTACGAGGGTGGCGACGACGGTCACGTCGTGGCGGTCGAAGCCGATCCGGGCGGCCACGTCCTTGGCGATGATCTCGCCGGCCACGGAGTGGTCGCCGGGCCAGCCCTTGCCGATGTCGTGCAGCAGCGCGGCGACCAGCAGCAGGTCGGGGCGGCTGACCCGGCGGGTGAACTCGGAGGCGCGCACCGCGGTCTCGATCAGGTGCCGGTCGACGGTCCATAGGTGTACGGCGTTGCGCTGCGGGCGGCAGCGGACCCGCTCCCAGTCGGGCAGCAGCCGGGTGATCAGCCCCTCGGCCTCCAGCGCCTCCCACACCTCGATGGTGGGACGTCCCGAACCGAGCAGGGTGACGAGCTGCTCGCGGGCCTCGGCGGGCCAGGGCGTGGGCACCGGTCGCACGGTGGCCGCCAGGCGCCGTACGGCGTGCAGGGAGAGCGGGAGTCCGGCCTGCGCGGCGGCGGCCGCGGCACGCAAGGGCAGCACGGGGTCGCGCTCGGGGCGCGCGGCACGGGCGAGCACCACCTCGCCGTCCTGCTCCACCACGCCCTCGGCCAGCGGGGAACGCTCACCGGGCGGTTTCCCGCCGCCCAGCATGGCGCGAAGCCGGGGCCGCACGGCGCGTGACCGCAGGACGCGCCCCACCTCGCGCCAGGTGACGTCACTGGCGTACGAGACGAGCCGTGCGGCCTCGTAGACCTGCCGCAGCAGCGTGTCCGCGTCGAGCAGGCGGAGCTCGGCGGCCACCTGGTCCTGTTCCTGGAGGGCGAGCCGGTCGGTGGCGCGTCCAGTGGTCAGGTGCAGGGCGTCCCGGACGTCGAGGAGCCGGCGCCGGGCGTCGGCGAGGCCCTCGCGCGGGGCGTCGGCGAGCCAGGAGGCGGCGACGGCCCGCAGCGCGGTGGCGTCCCGCAGCCCGCCGCGGGCCTCCTTCAGGTCGGGCTCCAGCAGATACTGCAATTCGCCTTGGCGCTCGGCGCGTTCGGCGCACAGTTCCTGGAGTTCGGGGAGACGCTTGGGCGCCTGGTTGCGCCAGTCGGCCAGTACGGCCGTGCGTAGTGAGGCGGTGAGGCCGAGGTCGCCGGCGATGTGCCGGGCGTCCAGCAGGCCGAGCTGCACCTTGAGGTCCTCGCCGGCGGTCTTGCGGGCCTCGGCAGGCGTGCGGACCGAGTGGTCGAGGTCCAGTCCCAGGTCCCACACGGGGTACCAGAGCCGGTCGGCGAGGGCGGCGACCGCCTTGGTGTCGCTGCCGTCGTGCAGCAGGAGAAGGTCGAGGTCGCTGCGCGGGGACAGCTC
>NZ_JBEXSH010001332.1:0-1642 GCF_040613555.1 Streptomyces sp. NPDC006265 | reverse complement strand
GCATCTGGCCGAGGAACGGTTGCCGCTGGACGGCACGGTCGTGGTCGTCGGGGACCGCTGGGGCGCGCTGGTCACGGCGCTCGCCGCGCACCGGCCCGTGCAGATCACCGACTCCCACCTCGCGCAGGAGGCGACCCGGGCCAACCTCGCGCGGGCCGGCGTGGAGCCGGGGGCGGTGCGGCTGCTCACCACGCAGGATCCGCCGCCGGAGCGGATCGACGTGCTGCTGGTGCGGGTGCCGAAGAGCCTGGCGCTGCTGGAGAACCAGTTGCTGCGCCTGGCTCCGGCCGTGCACGCGGGGACGGTCGTCGTCGGCACGGGCATGGTGAAGGAGATCCACACCTCGACGCTGACGTTGTTCGAGCGGATCCTCGGCCCGACCCGCACCTCGCTCGCCGAGAAGAAGGCCCGGCTGATCTTCTGCACGCCGGATCCCGCCCTGGAGCGGCCCGGCAATCCGTGGCCGTACGTCTACACGCTGCCGGACGGCATCGGCCCCGCCGCGGGAGGGACGGTCGTCAATCACGCGGGGGTGTTCTGCGCCGACCGGCTCGACATCGGAACGCGGTTCTTCCTCCGGCATCTGCCCGAGGGACAGGGCCGCCGGGTGGTGGACCTGGGGTGCGGCAACGGCGTGGTGGGTACTTCGGTGGCGCTGGCCGACCCGGACGCCGAGGTGCTGTTCGTGGACGAGTCCTTCCAGGCCGTGGCCTCGGCGGAGGCGACGTACAAGGCGAACGGCGTGCCGGGGCATGCGGAGTTCCGGGTCGGTGACGGGCTGGCGGGCGTGCCGTCCGGCAGTGTCGACCTGGTCCTGAACAACCCGCCGTTCCACTCCCACCAGGCCACGACGGACGCCACGGCCTGGCGGATGTTCACCGGGGCGCGGCGCGCGCTGCGGCCGGGCGGGGAGCTGTGGGTGATCGGCAACCGGCACTTGGGCTATCACGTCAAGCTGCGGAAGCTGTTCGGCAACAGCCGGCTCGTCGCGAGCGACCCGAAGTTCGTGGTGCTGAAGGCCGTCAAGCGGTAGCGGCGCCGAGGGTCTGGAGGGTGCCGGCCACCGCCCGTGTCATCGCCTCCCGCCCGAGCGTCAGGTAGCTGCGGGGATCGACCGCTTCCGGCCGGTCGGCGAGGAACTCCCGGATCGCACCGGTCAGCGCGATGTTCAGCGCCGTACCGATGTTGACCTTGGTGATGCCGCCCGCGACCGCCGCCGTCAGTTCGTCGTCCGGGACGCCGGAGGAGCCGTGCAGGACGAGCGGGACGTCCAGCGCGGCAGACAGGCGCTTGAGCAGGGCGTGGTCGAGGGCCGCCGTGCGGGTGGTCATGGCGTGGGAGCTGCCAATGGCGACGGCCAGGGCGTCCACGCCCGAGTCGGCGACGAAGACCCGTGCCTCGTCGGGGTCGGTGCGGGCGCCGGGGGCGTGCGCGTCCAGTGGGGCCCTGCCGTTCTTGCCGCCGATCTGGCCCAGCTCGGCCTCGATCCAGAGCCCTTGGGCGTGCGCCCGGTCGACCGCCGCCCGGGTCGCGGCGAGGTTCTCCACGTAGGGCAGCCGGGCCGCGTCGTACATCACGGAGCTGAACCCCCGAGCGCGAAGAGCAGGTACACGAACGCGGCGAAGATGTGGCCGGCGATGAG
>NZ_JBEXSH010001331.1:0-1645 GCF_040613555.1 Streptomyces sp. NPDC006265 | reverse complement strand
TGAGGCCGCGCCCCCGGATCATCCGCCCCGAGGGCAGCTGAATTACCTTGGGAGTTTCGGCGTTCCACAGTTCGGTCATGAGGGCAACCTAACCGGCGGACGCCGATGGAGGCGAACCGGTGCGGGGGCGTCTCACGGGACGGGCGGTATCCACCCCTCCGAACGCCCCCTCAACAGCACGGACACCCAGCACGGCCACTCAGCCGGGACACCCGGCTGGAACACCCACCCGAGGGCACCCCGCCCACGGAGACCCCCACCCGGACAGACGCTCGCCCCGAACACCGCTTGCGGAGGTACACCGACCTCACCAGGCCGCCCCGAAGCACCCGCTTGGGACGGGCCCCGGCCTCACCCGCCCGCCCCCGCAAGCACCCGCCCCAGCACCTCCCGCGCATACCCCTCGTCATACGGAACCCCCGTCAGCAGCACCTGCAGACAGATGCCGTCGACGACCGCCACCAGCGCCCGCGCGGTCACCGGATCCGTATGCCGGGACAGCAGCTCGGCGACGCCCTCGGCCCACTCGGCGGCGACGGGCCGCAGGGCGGGCCGGCGCAGGGCGGCCAGGTACAACTCGTACTCCAGCTCCACCCCCGTCCGCTCGCCCGCGAGCCACTGCCCCATCCACGCGGCGAGTTCGGCGGCCAGATCCGTGCGCGAGTCCTCCAGACCGCCGCGTGAGGCGACCACCTTGGCGAAGCCCTCGTTGGCCTGCCGCAGCGCGGCGACCAGCAGCTCGTCGAGTGTTTTGAAGTGGTACGTCGTCGAGCCGAGCGGCACATCGGCCTCGGCGGCGGCACTGCGGTGGCTCAGCCCGGCGATCCCCTTCGCCCCGACGACCCGGATCGCCGCGTCGATGATCCGCTGGCGCCGCTCAGGGTCGTAGCGCCGGGCCATCAGTGGGCTCCGCCCAGGTTCAGTACCACGACGCCGACGATGATCAGCGCGATGCCGGCGGCCTTGGCGACGGTCATGCCCTCGCCCATGAACGCGATCCCGATCGTGGCGATGGCGGCGGTGCCGGCCCCGGCCCAGATGGCGTAGGCCGTGCCGACCGAGACGGTCTTCAGGGTCTGCGCCAGCAGCGCGAAGGAGACGACGTAGCCGAGGACCGTGAACAGCGACGGCCCGAGCCTGCTGAAGCCTTCGCTGTACTTCATGGCGGTGGTCGCACCGACTTCGGCGGCTATGGCCCCGGCCAGCAACAGATATCCCATATGTACGAGCGTACACAACACCTGTACACCCGTACACAACGAGCCTTCGGGTATCGGAGAGAAATCGCTCTCACAAAACGCGCCACAGGCGCCCCACACGTCCACTACGGTGTCACCGATCACACACCGGGCCACCACAACTGCGCCGCCGTCAAGGGTGCCCCGCCGGAGGAACAGCGCATGTCAGAAAGCAAGTCCCGGCCGCCACAGGACCGACCCTGGGAGAGCGGCTGGGCCCCGGACACCACCCGGGCACCGGGGACGCGACGGCTCTGGCTGGCGGGCACGCTGGCCCTGGCCACGATCACCGCGTGCGTCACGGCCATCACCGTCATGGACAGCGAGTCCGGCGAGCAGGAAACCCCGGCGGCGGAGCCGACCACCCTGAGCAGTTCGGCGCCGGGCGGCCTGATCTCCTTCGCGAC
>NZ_JBEXSH010001330.1:0-1648 GCF_040613555.1 Streptomyces sp. NPDC006265 | reverse complement strand
AGCTGCACCCGCTCACGCAGATCCAGGTCGCCACGGCCGCCAACAAGATCGACGCCGCCGAAGCCCTGTCGGCCCGCTGGCTCACCCTCCTCCAGGAGCGCGCCGACGCCGGCGAGCAGCCCACCGACCAGGAGAAGGCCATCGTGCGCGGCCAGACCGGCTTCGCCGCCCAACTGGCCAAGGAGGCCGTGGAGATCCTCCACAACGCCAGCGGCGGCTCCGTCATCCGGCGCGACGTCCACCTGCAGCGCTTCCACCGCGACATCCAGGGCTTCTCGCTGCACGCGCTCGCCAACGCCGACGTCAACCTCGAACTCCAGGGCCGCGTCCTGGTCGGCCTGGAGCCCGGCACCGTCTTCCTCTGAGTCGACGACCCGGACAGCCCCTCTACACCGGCGCACCCAGCGTGCCGGTTCGCTCAGCACACCACTTTCGTACTGGAGGAACAGATTCATGGGTGACAACCACACCTCGGTGTCGGTGCTCGGCCTCGGCCTGATGGGGCAGGCCCTGGCCGCCGCCTTCCTGAAGGCGGGTCACGCCACCACCGTGTGGAACCGTTCCGCGGACAAGGCCGACGGCCTCGTCAAGGACGGCGCGGTCCCCGCCGTGAAGCCCGCCGACGCCGTCGCCGCGAGCGACCTCGTGATCGTCTGCGTGTCGACGTACGACGTGGTGCACGACGTCATCGGCTCGCTCGGCGACGCCCTGCGCGGCAAGACCGTCGTCAACCTGACCACCGGCTCCTCCGAGCAGGCCCGGCAGACCGCCGAGTGGGCGCAGAAGCACGGCGCCAAGTACCTCGACGGCGCCATCATGATCACCCCGCCCGGCATCGGCGCCGAGACCTCCGTCCTCTTCTACGCGGGCGACCAGGCCGTCTTCGACGCGCACGAGCCCGTGCTGAAGCTCCTCGGCGGCGGCACCACCTACCTCGGCACCGACCACGGCAAGCCCGCCCTGTTCGACGTGTCGCTGCTCGGCCTGATGTGGGGCGCCCTCAACAGCTTCCTGCACGGCGTGGCCATCGTGGAGACCGGCGGCGTCAAGGCGCAGGAGTTCCTGCCGTGGGCCCACATGTGGCTCGACGCCATCAAGATGTTCACGGCCGACTACGCCGCGCAGATCGACGCCGGCGACGAGAAGTTCCCGGCCAACGACGCCACCCTGGAGACGCACCTGGGCGCGCTCAGGCACCTCGTCGAGGAGTCCGAGGCGCTCGGCGTGGACACCGAGCTGCCCAAGTACTCCGAGGCGCTCATGGAGGGCATCATCGCCCAGGGCCACGCCAAGAACAGCTACGCCAGCGTCGTGAAGGCGTACCGCCGCCCGAACCAGTGAGCACCGGGCCCGGTATTGGCGTCACCCCCTGACGAAGGGGCCGGTTCCGAATCCCCCGTCGGAACCGGCCCCTTCCCCATGCCCGAAACACGGCGTCCCGGAATCGGAAACGCCCCCTCCTCCTTCATTTCGCGTCCGTCGATTCCGTGTGCTTTCCGTCCCGCAATTCGCGCTCTTCGCGAAAGGTGTGTTCCATGACCGAGAACGGCGACAGCACGACCCCCCGCGCCCACGGACGCGTCACCAGAAGAACCGTCCTCAAGGCAGCGGGGGCCACCGCACTCGCCGCCGGTGCCGTCCCCGCGAC
>NZ_JBEXSH010001329.1:0-1663 GCF_040613555.1 Streptomyces sp. NPDC006265 | reverse complement strand
CTCGGCGTACGGCTGGTTCTCGGCCAGCAGCAGGCCCCAGTCGGGGGACGGCGGTTGGGCGCCCAGCCCGAGGAAGCCCAGTGCGGCGAGGCTGAGCGCGATGCCCGGCAGGCGGAGCAGGGCGTGCCGGGCGACCGGGGGCGCGACGGCGGGCAGCAGCTCGTGCCGGAGCAGGTACCAGCGCCCGGCGCCCAGTGCCCGGGTGGCCGTCAGGTGCGTGGTCGCGCGCTCCTGCCGCAGCAGGGAGGAGGTGTGCGCGGCCAGCGGGGACCAGGCCACGACGGCCACGGCGAACGCGGGCGTCCAGGTCCCGCTGCCCATGGCGCCGGTGACGAGGAGCCCGGCCAGTACCGGCGGTACGGCGCTGAGGGTGTCGACCAGCGGCCCGGACACCCTCGGCAGCAGCCCCAGCAGCAGCCCGGCGACGAGGGCTGCTGCACTCACCGCGAGGGCGGTGCCGAGGGTGGTCAGCGCGCCGTGCGAGATGCGGGCGAGCACGTCCCGGCCGAGCGCGTCCGTGCCGAAGGGGTGCTCCAGGGAGGGGGCTTGCAGCCGGGCGAGTGTGTCCAGGGCGAGCGGGTCGCGGGGCAGCCCGAGGCCGATGACGGCGGCCAGCAGACCTCCGTAGAGCAGGGGGAGCGTGCGGGGCGCGGGCGGCCGGGGCCGGTGCAGGGACTGCAGGGCGCCGTCGCGCAGCGCCGGACCGATCAGCACCCGGGCGGCGAGCCGGGCGAGGAGTCCCGCGGTGGCCGCGAGCAGGACGAGGGCGAGTGTGCCGGTCTGCAGGGCGGGCAGGTCCTGGGCGAGTGCGGCGTGCAGCGTGAACCGGCCCAGGCCCGGGATGTCGAAGATCTGCTCGACGGCGACCGATCCACCGGTCAGGCCGACCACGAACAGCGCCAGGTTCGGCAGCAGTCCGGGCACGCAGCGGCGCACCGCCTGCCGTGCCACGGACCTGGACGGCACACCGCGGGCCGCGGCCGCCATGGCCCAGGGTTCTCCGAACGCGCCGGGCAGCAGGTCGTCGAGCATCCGCCCCAGGACCGCCCCGGCCGGCAGGCCGAGGGCGAGCGAGGGCAGCACCATCCACTGCGGCCCGTACCAGCCCAGTGCGGGCAGCCAGCCCAGCTGCACGCCGATCACCGAGGCCAGCACCGCGGCGACGAGGAACTCGGGCAGCGCGGCCAGCACCGCCGTCGCCGTCCCGCCGGGGCGACGCGCCCCGAGCCGGCCCCGCGCACCCAGCCGGAGCGTACGGGCGCAGACGGCGGCCGCCGTGCCCGCGGCGACCACCAGGGCCCCGGACATCAGCAGCAGCGACGCGCCGAGCGCCTGCACGGCGCCGGGCAGTACCTGGCTGCCGGACACCCAGGACGTGCCCGCGTCGCCGTGCAGCAGCCCGCCCAGCCAGCGGCCGAGCAGGGCCGAGGGGCCGTCGTCCAGGCCGAGGTCTTCGCGGATGGCGCGCAGTGTCTCGGGATCGGGGTCGCGGTCCGCCGACCGCGCCCTGAGCACGGTCAGCGCGGGGTCGGTACGGGACAGCCACGGCAGCAGACCGATACCGCACACCAGGGCGGCCAGGAGCACGGTCCGCCACAGCAGTGCCGGGACGCCGCCGCCCGCGAGTGCGCGCACTCGGGAGGCGGCGCCTTTCGGCCAGGGC
>NZ_JBEXSH010001328.1:0-1663 GCF_040613555.1 Streptomyces sp. NPDC006265 | reverse complement strand
TCTCCCGGAGCGGGGTCGTGGTCGCCCAGGGTGAGCAGGTACCGCTTGCCGTTGAGATCCGCCGTGGCCCGGTCATCGTGGGGCGCGCGGACCTGCGGTGCGGACGCGCGGCCCAACCGGCCAGACGCGGACCTGCGGTACAGGCCTGCGGCCGGACCGGGCGCGCAGTCCTGCGGTGCGGGCGCGCGCGGCCCAACCGGCCAGACGCGGACCTACGGTGCGCGCCTGCGGCCGGACCGGCGGCACGCGATCCCGTGCTCAGCAGTGCGCCAGGAGGGGCTCGTGGCGGTCAACGACCCGCCGGTGCTTCCTGCTGACGTCGCGTCAGCCATAGGGTGCCTGCCGCGCCGGCGAGCAGGACCGTGCCGCCGAGGGTGCCGAGGGCGACGGCCGAGTCCTCTGGCCCGGTCTGCGGAAGTCCGGCACCGGTGTCAGAGCCGGAGCCGCCGCCCTGGGCGGAACCGGTGGCGCCGCCGCCGCTCGCGGCCGTGACGTCGAGCGTGAGCGACGGGCCCGGGTGGTTCGCCGGGGTGCAGGTGGTCGTCGTGCCGAGCGCCTTGATGGTGAGCACACCGGCCGTGAAGGTGACCTCGCCGCTCTTCTTCGGCGTGTACGTGCCGCTCAGATCACTGATCTTGATCGGCGTGTTGGCGGGGATCGCGGCGTCGTTGGCGGGGCCGGACACCGACAGGGTGCCGCTGTCGGCGCCGCCCAGGGCGATGGTGGCGCTCGGCGTCATCGCACCCTTGCCCAGTTCGACCGGGCTGGAGGAGACACCCTTCTGCCAGGACATGGTGATGCGGTAGCCGCTGCCGCTCCTGACGCTCTTGATGTCGATGGGCGAGACGGCACTCTTGTCGCCGATCGGCGTCTTGCACTGGTAGTTGACGTCGACGACCCCGGCCCGGGCGACGGGGGCGGCCATCCACACCGCCGAGCCGGCCAGGGCCACGGCGGACGCGAGCGCGGCGGTTCGCTTCCGGTACGACACGGTGCCGCTCCCCTTCCTGTTTCTGACGACGTATCAGATCGGGACGTCAAGGTACGCCCGGGGCCTTGAGGAAGGAAGACACAGTGCGCGCCGGATCCGTGGGGATCCCGCGTGCGGTGAGTGGCGCATGAGGGGATGCGCGGCGGGGACCCCGTGCAAGGAGGTCACCTGTTCGGACGCGCCTCAGGGCACCCGCCGGGGCCCGATACCGGCACGTACGCCCGAGATCGGACAGTAATGCCCGCGATCGGACAGGCGCGCCCCGGGGCCGGTCGGCTACACGCTGGGGCTGAACGCACACTCCCCGCGATCAGGCGGGTACGCCTAGCTCCGCCCAGACCGTCTTGCCGGAGACCCCCGGCGTACGGACGACGCCCCAGTCCAGGCACAGGCGCTGGACGATGAACATGCCATGACCGCCCGGGCGCCCCGCGCGGTGCGGGGTGCGGGGGGCGGGCTGACCGGTGCCCCGGTCGGCGACCTCCACACGGATCACCTTGTTGTCGCAGGTGATCCGCAGCTGGTCCGGCCCCTCGGCGTGCAGGCAGGCGTTGGTGACCAGCTCGGCGCCTCGTGCGTCGGATTGCACCACTGTTGACCGTGGTTTTCCGTCCTTGCGGGCACGCCCCACCGCCAGGGCCTGCGCGCCGATCTGCGCGGCGGTGTCCTGCT
>NZ_JBEXSH010001327.1:0-1667 GCF_040613555.1 Streptomyces sp. NPDC006265 | reverse complement strand
CGTCGACGGCAGCCGCAGACGCCGCGCGAAAGGGGACAGCTCCAGCAGCGCCCACACCGGGTGCTCCCCACGGGGCTCGACGTACTCCGGATCGTCCTCCCACACCTCATGGAGCTCGTTGTAGGACGAGGCGTGCTCGGCCAGCGTCTCGCTCACCCACCGGCGCACCGCGGCGTCGTCCCTCCACTGCGCATCGGTTGCGCCCTGAGCCGCCGCGTCCGCGTTCTCCGCCAGCACCAGTTCCTCGTGCATCGGGAACAGCAACTCCTCGACGGCCAGCAGCGCCCGGGAGGCGACGATGCGGCGGGCCGGCTCCGGCGCCGCGCCGCTCAGCGCGCCCGACAGCACGTCGACGGCCCGTATCACCAGCCGGTCCTGCTGCTTTCCCCACCTGCTCACTCTGAACCCCACTCCCGCGGCCGCCGCGGCACCGCACGTGCCCACATCATCCCGGCCACGACCGGGAAGGCGTTCTCGTGCGGGATGGCTGCCGGACCGCGGCGTGTCTTGGGGGCCGGGAAGCATCCCAAGACTGTTGCTTATTAGCATTTCAGTGTGTACTGTTGTTCTCGAAGGCCGGGGAGTCAAGAACCGGCCGAGAAGCCCCCCGACCAGCAGACCGCCGCCCGCGGCCTCGCCTCCGACGATCGTGAGAACTCCGTTGTTCTATCTGATGAAGTGCCCTTGTTGCGGCCGCCCGACGATGTTTCACGAACTGGAACGACACACCGCCCCGAGCCTCTTGATCGACCCCGAGACGGGCCTGCCGCCCGGCATCTCCCCCGACGGTCACCGTGTGACCCCGTCACCAGAGGCCACGGCCAGAGCCCGCAAGCGGCCCCTGTGCCAGTCGTGTCTCGATGACGTGCAGGCCGGCGGCGAGGTGACCTTCTCCGTACGCCTGAAAGGCGAGCAAACCGCGATGGCCCTCGCACCCGAGATGCCCCTTCTTGACGACGAGGGCCGGGTGATGGCCGTCAGCTGTCCGTCCGCTGGGTGCGGTGCGGTTGTCGACCTGATCAACGGCCGACTGGATCGCCACTTCGTGCGCGGCCAGAAGTGCCGGATGTCGGGCGTGCAGGTGGTGGTCGGTGAGGGGTGAAGCGTGAGCTGAACAGCCTCTCTTGGCTGAATCTCTGACCCTCACGGGCCATGCCCGATCCCCATCAGCCGACCCCGCTCGTCGGGGCCCGCAAGCAGGAGGACGGCGTCTTGATCACCAAACTCAGCCCCTCCGACCTGGCCGAGGTCGAAGAACTTCTCGCACGTTGGAACGAGGCCGTCGATGGCGACAGCAATGACGCTGAGCACGAAGTCGGCGTCGACATGTCGGAGTTCCTGTGGAGGCTCCACGGCGGTATGCCCGAGCGTGAGCTCTGATGGCTATCTACCGTCCCGGCGAGGTCAACTGCGGCCACTGCAACGAACCGACTGGGATCCCGGCTGACGACTGGACCGGAGAAACCCGTACCGAAGACGGCGACTACGTCGCGTCCGTCGACCCCTGTGTGCGCTGTGAGGTTCACACCTACGGCACCCTGGACCGCTGTCCCGACGACTGCCCCGATTGCGCTGAGAACGACGCGGCGTAAGGCATCGGGGCGAATGCGGAGTTGATCTCACCATGAGTACCCCCGTCCCGGGCACCGGGGCGAAGAAGCGTCCCG
>NZ_JBEXSH010001326.1:0-1668 GCF_040613555.1 Streptomyces sp. NPDC006265 | reverse complement strand
GTCGATGTAGATCGTCACGCGGGCCTCACGAGGACGCCGGCCCGCCGATGGCCTCGCCCAGCGATCCCACGGCGGCGACCTTCACGCCCGCCTCGCTGCACACCCAATGCGGGTCGGGTCCCAACTCCGGTTCCACGTCGAGGGCGTGCGGCTCACCGGCACCGCACACCGGGCACAGGGGCCAGCGGCCGTACCGCTCCAGCAGGGCGTCCTGGACGTCCTGCGCGACCAGGCCGGCCACGTACGGGGCGCCCTCGGGCCATTGCTCGACCCACCATCGCCGCTGCTTGACGGACTCCTCGACCAGGGAGACGACGTCCGCGTCGGCGACGCGTCCCGCGACGAGGTCGGCCAGCACGAGGGCGCGCGCGGCGTGCAGCGCCTGCTCCAGGGGGCTGATGGGATCCATGCCCCCATTGTGCGCACTCTTGACCCGAACGCCGCGCCGAAAATATCTTTCAATCGTGACCCGAGACGTGAAGGAAATTTTCGCCCGTGAGCGTGGCGGCCCCTCGGGTGCGAGCGGCGCCCCGCCCGCCCCGGCCGCCCTCGCGGCCAAGGTCCGCACGCTGGGCCCGTCGATGACGCGTTCCATGCAGCGCGTCGCCGAGGCCGTGGCGGGCGACCCGGCCGGCTGCGCGGCCCTCACGGTCACCGGCCTCGCCGAACTCACCGGCACCAGCGAGGCGACCGTCGTACGCACCGCCCGCCTGCTGGGCTATCCGGGTTACCGGGACCTGCGCCTGGCCCTCGCCGGCCTCGCCGCGCAGCAGCAGTCGGGCCGCGCGCCCGCCATCACCACGGACATCGCGGTGGACGACCCGATCGCCGACGTGGTCGCCAAGCTCGCCTACGACGAGCAGCAGACCCTCGCCGACACCGCCGCCGGCCTCGACACCGTCCAACTGGGCGCGGCCGTCACCGCCCTGACCGCGGCCCGCCGCACCGATGTGTACGGCGTCGGAGCGTCCGGCCTGGTCGCCCAGGACCTCACGCAGAAACTGCTGCGCATAGGCCTGATGGCGCACGCCCACAGCGACCCGCACCTCGCCGTCACCAACGCCGTGCAACTGCGCGCGGGCGACGTCGCGATCGCCATCACGCACTCCGGGTCGACCGGGGACGTCATCGAGCCGCTGCGGGTCGCCTTCGAGCGCGGGGCGACGACGGTGGCGATCACCGGCCGCCCGAACGGCCCGGTCACGCAGTACGCCGACCACGTTCTCACCACGTCCACCGCACGCGAGAGCGAGCTGCGTCCGGCGGCCATGTCGTCCCGGACCGGTCAGCTCCTCGTGGTGGACTGCCTGTTCGTCGGGGTGGCGCAACGGACGTACGAGAAGGCGGCGCCCGCGCTCTCGGCGTCGTACGAGGCGCTGGCCCACCGGCACCGTTCCTGAGGCAGCCGCCCCGCCCAGCACCGGAAAGACACGGAAAGAGCCGTTCATGACCTCCACCTCCCACCCCCGTGACCTCAGGACCGAGTTGGAGTCCCTGACCACCGAGGCCTTCCGGCCGGAGCTCGCGGACATCGACCGGCTGCCCACCCTCGACATCGCCCGGCTGATGAACGGCGAGGACGCCACCCTGTCGGACCCGGCCGCTGTGACACTGTCCGGCTCCGCCGGGGAGGCCCGGACCAGCAAGCTGCTCCAGCAGGAGATCGAG
>NZ_JBEXSH010001325.1:0-1670 GCF_040613555.1 Streptomyces sp. NPDC006265 | reverse complement strand
AGCTCCTGAGGCTGACGCTGGACAACTTCCGGGCCTTTTACGGCCGCCAGACCCTGGACCTTGCCGTCGAGGACTGATCGCACGCGCCGGGTGACCTGCGCCACACTCCTGTCCGGCTCCAGGCCCTCATGGACCCGCCGGGTCCGGGTCCGTGGCCAGGCGGGCGTGCAGGTGGGCGTCCCGGAACGCGTCGTGGCGGTCCTCCTGGAAAACCGCCCCGCGCAACGTGCCCTCGTATGCGAAGCCGCACCGCTCGGCGATCCGGCACGACGCCTCGTGCCCCACCGCGTGATCCAACTCCAGGCGGTGCAGCCCGAGTTCCGTGAGGGCCCAGCGGGTGGCGAGCAGGAGGGCCCGGGTGGCCACGCCCTGGCCACGGGCCTCGGGCAGGACCCAGTAGCCGACGCGGGCGACCCTCAGGTGGTACTTGATCTCATTGACGCCGATGTGCCCCAGTGCCGTGTCGCTGCGCGCGTCCGCGACCCGGAACGACAACGATGTACCCTCCGTGGCGCTCTGCTCCCGCGCCAGCAGCGACTCCTGGGCACTGCGGCGGTCCGTGACCGGCCGCAGCGGGGTGTTCCAGCGCCGGAACTCGGGGTCCCGCATCCCACGCAGCCAGGTGTCGGCGTCGGAACCGGACCCGGCGTCCCAGGGGCGCAGGCGCAGTCCGTGGCCGTTCAGTTCCGGGTGGGGGCCGGTCGGGGAGTGGTCACGTATGGGGGCCATGAGGCCATTCAAGCGCGTGGGGCCGCGCCGTTCACCTGCCGGCCGCGCCGGGCAGGAACCGGAAGACCGGGATCCCCTCCCGGAACCCCACCCGCAGCTCCGCTCCGGCCGACGGTTCCCCCGGGCCGACGATCTCCGTCATCATCCGCGGCCCCTCGGCCAGATCGACCACGGCGATGACGTAGGGCAGGCGCCCGGTGAAGGGCGGCAGGTCGTTGCGGTGGACGACGGACCAGGTGTAGAGCGTGGCCCGGCCGCTCGCCGCCTGCCAGGTGACGTCCTCGCTCCAGCAGTGGGGGCAGAACTCGCGCGGGTAGTGGTGGGCCCGGCCGCAGGCCCCGCAGCGGCGGATCAGCAGCCGGCCCTCGGCGGCGGCGTCCCAGTACGTCCGGGTGAAGGCGTCGGGCTCGGGCAGGTCGTGGCGGGCGGTCATCCGAACAGTCCCAGCGCACTGTCCAGCGACCACGTCTGCCAGGACATCCCGAACAATCCGACCAGTGACATCAGGGCCATCATCGCGTTCTGCCCCTGCTCGGCGACTTCGTGGATCATGAGCGTGAAGTAGAGGGCGTTGAGGAGGAATCCGCCCGCGAGGGCGACCGGCGTGAGGAAGCCGGTGATCAGGCCCAGCCCGAGGGCGAGTTCCGCGTAGACGACGACGTACGCCATCACACGCGGGTGCGGCGCGACCGCCGTCTCGAAACCCGAGCGGACGGCGCTCCAGCGGTGCTCGGCGGCTATCCCCGCCGCCCATGTGATGCCGGTGCCGCGTTGGAACCAGGCCTTGCGGTCCTTGTGCCGCCAGCTCTCCAGCCACCACAGCCCGAGCCCGATCCGCAGCACGGCCAGCCATTCCGCCCCGGTGAGCCAGATCGTGTCCATGCTCATGCTCCCGCATCGCCGCCCGACAGCCGGATCTGACGGTACGTCAGATCCGGCTG
>NZ_JBEXSH010001324.1:0-1672 GCF_040613555.1 Streptomyces sp. NPDC006265 | reverse complement strand
GCCATCGCGCGGGCACGGCGCCGCGGTGCGCGCCCGGCCCGGGCCGCGCCCCACCCGCCCCGGCCGCGCTGCGCGGAGCTCCTCCTCGCCCAGCGACTCGGCCAGGTGAGGGCCGCGGATCGGTCGTCGGCTTCCGAGGAGGTCGTCGGTTGGCGGCAGCGGATGGTCGAGCTGGCGGCGCGTCCGCTCGACGACGAGATCCGCGTGCCGCAGCCGGCGGCGGGCGAGTGCCGGGAGGCGGTGAGCGCGGCGTGATCGGGGGACTGGAGTTGGCCCTGCGGTGCGCTGAGCGGGGGTGGTGGGTGCATCCGCTGCTGCCGGGGTCGAAGCGTCCGGCGGGCAACTGCCGTCGGTGCCGGCCGCCGTCGAGCGGGGCGCGCCCGGCGTGCGGCTTCGCCGATGCGGACGGGTGTGCGTGCGGTGAGGCCGGGCGGTACTGCCACGGGGTGCGTGCGGCGACGCGGGAGCGGGAGCTGATCCATCGCTGGTGGCGAGGCCAGGACTTCGGCGTCGGCGTGGCCACGGGGCCGTCCGGCCTGGTGGTGCTCGACCTCGACGACCATGACCGTCCGCCGCCGGATCAGGTGCTGTTGCTGCCGGGCGTCGACCTGACGCAGCACCCGGACACGGAGCTGGACCGGGTGCGGACCGGGGCGGACGTGCTGGAGCTGCTGTGCCGGGTGCGGCGGGCAGCCAGCTTGCTGGAGACCCCGGCGACGCTGACCGTGCAGACCCCGTCCGGTGGGATCCACCTGTGGTACCGCGCCGGGGACACGAGCAGGTACGTGCAGGGCGCGGGGCGGCTCGGCTGGCAGGTCGACGTACGGGCCGGCTGGTCCACTGCGGTCGCGCCCGGCACCGTCACCGCGGCCGGCCGCTACCGGATCGCCGGCCACCAGGACAGCCCTGTACGGCTGCCGCGCTGGGTCGCGCTGGAGCTGGACCGCGTCGGACTGCGCCACCGCGATGCGGTCACCGGCCCGCCCCGCCGAGTCCGGCTTCCCCACCCCGCCCGCGACAGCGGAACGCGGGACGCCTCCGCGTACGCCGCCGCGGCGCTGCGCGGCGAACTCGAGGCCGTGGCATCGGCCCGCGCCGGCCGCAACGACACGATCAACCGCGCCGGGTTCCGGCTCGGTCAGCTGGTCGGCGCCGGGCTGCTGGAGCACGACCAGGTCCACCAGGCGCTCACCGACGCCGCCGCACACGCTGGGGTCGACCCCGGCGAGGCCAAAGCCCAGTCCACCCTCCGCCGCGCACTTCAGGCGGGCATGCGCTCGCCGCGCACCATCCCGAGCCCGGGAGCACGGTCATGAACCACCCCCTCACCTCCCGCGCCGCGCTGCCCTCCCCGGCTCGAGAACCCCAACCCGCAGACCCGGCCGGCGCGGGCGGCGCGGGTGGGCCGGACGGAGCCCGGCCCGCGGCGCGGGAGGCGAAGCTGTCGCAGGCCGACATCCTGCTGCACCTGGGCATGGACCAGTACCAGCTGGTGCGCCACGACCAGACCGCGTACGCCGTCCCCGTCGACGGGCCGCCGATCGCCCGCCCGCTGCGCGCCAAGGGCGGCTTCGGCGGCACCGGCTCCCTGCGCCAACTCCTCAACCGCGCCTACGTCCTGCGCACCGGCCGCTCCCCGTCCCAGGGCTGCCTGACCGACGCGATCGCCTCC